>DASZYK010000346.1:0-9798 GCA_035545455.1 Steroidobacteraceae bacterium | reverse complement strand
GAAGGGGAGCTGCGAGCCGTCATTCCAGCCTCGTACACGGCATCGGACTATCCTCTGCAATACTTCTTCGAGCTGCGCGCGGGGCGAAATCGGGCGCACCGCTTTCCCGGCTTCGCGTCCGATTCCGGAGGACAACCCTATTTCCTCGTGCGCGCTTCGCGCCGGATTTCGGCAGGCTCTCAGTCATGAGTCCGCGGGCGGCGAGGCAACTTCAGCGGAATGTCGTCCAGAGCAGCGTCAGGGCGATACTCCACATGATTGCCGCGATCAGCGCATCGAGCAGCCGCCAGGCGCGCGGGCGGGCAAAGACCGGAGCCAGGAAACGCGAGCCAAAGCCAAGGCTCGCGAACCAGCCGGCGCTCGCCGTCCAGACGCCCGCCAGGAACGCGGGTCGCAGCGGCGCAGGCTGCTGCACGCCCACGGACCCTATGAGCAGCACGGTGTCGAGATAGACGTGCGGGTTGAGGAGAGACACCGCGAGCGTCTGCAGCAGTACGCCGCGCACCGACTGTGCGCCGGCACCGGATGCCGCCGAAAGCGCCTGGCTCGAGCACGCGCGGCGCGCCGCGCCGAATCCGTACCAACCCAGGAAACATGCGCCCGCCAGTGCCAGCGCATCGAGCGCCGGCGGATCGCGGCCCAGAGAGGTGGACAGGCCACCGACGCCCACCGTCGTGAGCACCACATCGATGAGCACGCACAGGGTGACGACCAGAGCCACGTGGGCGCGCAGCAGGCCCTGACGCAGGACGAACGCATTCTGCGCGCCGATGGCGACGATGAGCGAGGCGCCGAGGACGAGTCCCGTGAGATAGGCGCTGGATGAGCCGGTGGGCTGCATGCGGCGAGTATGGTCGCCGCGCCCGGCACGAGCATTAGGGTTGCTGATGCGGATGAAGCAGAGCTAATGAGGACAGCGGCATCACCCGGCCAGCTGAAAGCGCTCGAAGGAGTGCAAGGCCGTGTCGATCGCGGCCCGTAGAGCTCTCGGCGGGCGCTTCACCATCCAGGTCCATTTGCGGACCCGCAGCTGCCGCGCGGCGCGGTCCGTCTTCAGATCGAGCGCCGCGACGATGCGGTCGCCCGCGAGCACCGGACAGGCGAAATATCCGAGCACCCGTTGATGGGCCGGAAGATACGCCTCGAAGCGGTGCTCGTAGCCGAAGAAGAGGCTCAGCCGCTTCCGTTGACAGACCAGCGGATCGAACGGGGACAAAATGTGCACCCGCGCGGGATTGATTTCGACCCTGAGATCGAGCGTCTCCGGCCGCACCCAGTGCTGGCACGCGCCCGCGCCGCCGAAATCGACCTTTACCAGCTCTCCGCGGCGCGCTTTCGCCTCCAGGAGACGCCGCATCTCCAGCTTGCCTGCGATGCCTCCATGGCAGATGGAATCGAGGCTGACGAGACCCTGCGACCGCAGGGCGCGATCGAGCAGATGCTCGAGCGTCTCCCGCCGCGCGGGCATTCGCGGCAACCGCTCCCAACCGAAGTGGCGCGTGGTCAGCTCGTAGGCCTTCAGCATGCCCGTCCGCCGGCTGACGGTGAGCAGGCCTCTGAAGAACGCGAGCTGCAGAGCGCGCTTGGAAGGCTTGCGGCTCGCCCACGGGTGGTCCTTCTCGACCAGCACGTCATCATCGATGTCGCGGATCGTGAGCGCGCCGCCACGGCGAACGCGCGTGAGCACCCGGCGAACGTCCCCCGCGGTCACCGATGCGAACCAGCGGCCATGTGTCCGGGGGCCATTGCGCATATCGCGTACGCAGTGCCTGAAGTCCTCCACCGGGAGATAGGCAAGAGCATGCGTCCAGTACTCGAAGACACTGCGCTGCACCGCCTGCGCGTGATCCAGGTGCTCACGCCGGTACTCGGGAATCCTCGTGTAAAGAATATGGTGATGGCATCGTTCGATGACGTGGATGGTGTCGATCTGCACGTATCCGAGATGGCGCACGGCCGCGGGCGTGGCGGCGGGGCCGCCGCCGAAGGGCGCGTCGGTGTCCAGCCGTTGGGCGTGCAGCCAGATGGCCTTGGCGAAATCTCGGGTGATCCTGGTCATCTCGCGCCAATGATACGCAGCGGCGGGCACTCGGCCGAAGCCTTCAGGTCTTCAGCCGATACCCCGTCCGGAAAATCCACCCGACGATGGCCAGCGCGGCCGCCAGAAACAACGCGGTCATTCCCAGGCTCACGCCGACTTTCACGTCGGCCATGCCGTAGAAGCTCCAGCGAAAGCCGCTGATCAGGTACACCACCGGATTGAACAGGGCCACCGTGCGCCAGGGCGGCGGCAGCATGTCGATGGAGTAGAAGCTGCCTCCGAGGAAGGTGAGCGGCGTGACGATGAGCAGCGGCACGATCTGCAGCTTCTCGAAGCCGTCGGCCCAGATCCCGATGATGAACCCGAACAGGCTGAAGGTCGCCGCCGTGAGCACGAGGAACGCCACCATCCACAGCGGATGCTCGATGTGCAGCGGCACGAAGATTCCCGCGGTGGCGAGAATGATGACACCCAGGATGATCGACTTGGTCGCCGCGGCGCCGGCATAGCCCAGCACGATCTCGAGCGGCGAGACAGGCGCAGAGAGTACCTCGTAGATGGTCCCCGTGAATCGGGGGAAGTAGATGCCGAAGGATGCATTGGAGATGCTCTGAGCGAGAAGCGAGAGCATCACCAGCCCCGGAACGATGAAGGAGCCGTAGCCGATGCCGCCGACGCTCTGGATGCGCGAGCCGATCGCTGCGCCGAATACTACGAAATAAAGTGACGTGGAGATCACCGGCGAGACGATCGTCTGCGTCACGGTCCGCCGGGCACGGGCCATCTCGAACATGTAGATCGCGCGCACCGCCTCGACGTTCATTGCCCTTGCCTCACCAGGCTGACGAAAATGTCCTCGAGGGAGCTTTCCGCCGTCGCGAGATCCGCGAATTCGATTCCCTCTTCCCGTACCCTGTCCAGAAAAGTGCCGATGCCTTCGCGTGCGTCCTTGGCATCGTAGAGGCAGGTGAGCTCGGTGCCATCCTGCGACAGCTCCAGCCGCCACGGCGCAAGCGCCTGCGGCACGTGAGCGAGCGGACGGCGCAGGCGCAGCGACAATCGCTTGCTGCCGAACTCGTGCAGCAGAGCGGACTTGCTCCGCACCAGAACGAGCTCGCCCTTGTTGATCACACCGACGCGGTCGGCCATCTCCTCGGCTTCCTCGATGTAGTGGGTCGTTAGGATGACCGTCACCCCATCGGCCCGCAGGCGGCTGACGAGCTGCCACATGTCGTGCCGCAGATCGACGTCCACGCCCGCCGTCGGCTCGTCGAGGAACAGGACCCGCGGCTCGTGGGCCAGCGCCTTGGCGATGAGCAGGCGGCGCTTCATCCCGCCGGAAAGCGTCATGACCCGGCTGTGCCTCTTGTCCCACAGCGTCAGCGCCCGGAGCACACTCTCGATGTGCGCCGGGTTGGCGCGCATGCCGAATAAACCACGAGTGAAAGAGACCGTGTTCCACACGGACTCGAAGGCGTCTGTCGTGAGCTCCTGCGGCACCAGCCCGATCAGTGACCTGGCCGCGCGCCAATCACGGACGATATCGTGGCCGTCGACCAGCACCCGGCCGGTGCTCGCCCGCACGATGCCGCAGACGATGCTGATGAGCGTCGTCTTTCCCGCCCCGTTCGGGCCGAGCAGAGCGAAGATCTCGCCGCGGCGGATGGAGAGGTCGATTGCCTTGAGCGCGACGAAGCCCGTGGCGTATGTCTTCGATACGCCCGAGATCTCTACGATGCCGTCCATGCCGTGAGGATAGCCGGTGGGCACGATCCGCGCACTGCCCGCTCGGCGGGCCGGCCGGGCGGATCTCTTCACCCGCGGTTGGCAAGCTCCGACAGCACTTCATCGATACGACGCACCACCAGCGACAGATGCCCCTCGCCCGGCAGATACCGTGCCCGGCAGTTCGGCAGCGCTGCGGCCAGCCGCCGGGCCATGGCGGCGGGCAGGATCTGATCGGCCAGGCCCTGCCACAGACTGACGGGCATCCGCACGTCGCGGAGCCGGATGTCCCAGGGGCGCGCGATCAGCGTCAGCTCCCAGGCGGCGCCCTTTCCCCCCTGCCTCAGCGCTTCGGCGGTGCTGTCCATCATGAGCGAGCGGTAGTCAGGATCGGCAAACAGCTCGCGATCGGGCGATACCATGCCGGCGATCATGAACTCGAGGTACCGGCTCGTGTCCCGGCGCATCCAGTACGCCAGCATGCGCACTGCGCCCCGCGCGATCGGCGCCGCGTGAGCGGCCAGCGCCAACATCACGCGGTCCTGCGCCAGCATCCCTGACGCTCCGTCCACAACGTCGAGGGGGCCCAACGGGCAGACCAGTGCGATGCGAGTCAGGCGCTGCGGCAGCAGCGCCGCGCATGCGAGCGCATAGGGTGCGCCACCCGAGACGCCGACGACGGAGAAGCGGCTCACGCCGAGCCGGTCCGCCAGCTCAGTGACATCCCTGGCCCATCCGCCGATGCTGCGCCCGGCCTGAAAAGTCGAGTCCCCGAATCCCGGCCGATCGACCGACAACATCCGCAACCGGAGCCGCTGCGCGGCGGCCGCGGCCACTCGGGCCTCCAGGCGGGATCCGGGAAAGCCGTGGAAGTAGAGCACCGCAGGCCCCCCGCGGTCGCCGAGCTCCAGGCAAGCCAGGGTGCGCCCGTCCGCAAGGCGCACACGGTGCTCCGTCTCGATTGCGCTGTCCGCGCTTACTCCGTCGTTGGAGTTCTTCAAAAGCGTCATCTGTGCGGCCCGCGAGCTTTCGCCTCAACCCCAATTACGCTGCCGGCCGCAGAGCGTTCCCCGCGGACCACTCGTGAGACCGGGCGACGGCCTCATCCAATGGTGTCCGCGGTTCCGGGCCGATGAGCGCGCAGAGCTTCGTGTTGTCGATTTCTGCGGTACGTCCTGGAGATAACGTAGCAGTTGCCGCCGGCGAGCCCCCGCCAGACTCCGGAACGTATGGCGCGCCGGCGACATCCAATTGCGCGATGGGGCTCGCATCCTGAGCGCATGCCTCGATACCGGAGACTCGACCATGATGAAAAGAGCCCTGCCCCTTCTCGGAATCTTCCTGGCCTCGGGCATTGCGGTTGCCTCGGCCCAGGGCGCCGCGCCGAACGACGCGCAGATTGCGGCGATCGTCGTGACCGCCAACCAGGTCGACATCGACGCCGGCAAACTCGCGGAGCGCAAAGCACACTCCAAGGCCGTCAGGGCCTTCGGCAAGCGCATGGTGACCGACCACTCGGGCGTCAATCGATCCGCGATCGAGCTTGCGCACCGGCTGCACCTTACTCCCGAGAGCAATCCGACCAGCGAGAGCCTCAAACAGGGCGGCGAGCAGAATCTCGCGACCCTGCGCGGACTGCGTGGTGCGGCCTTCGACAAGGCCTACATCGACCACGAGGTCGCCTATCACCAGGCCGTGCTCGATGCGATGGACAAGGAGCTCATTCCAAACGCGCAGAATCCGGAGCTCAAGGCGCTGCTCGTCAAGGTGCGCCCGGCGTTCGTCGATCACCTCGAGCACGCCAAGATGATACAGAGCTCGCTGGCCGGACATGATTGACTCCTCGAGCCACCTGCGATCACGGCGCCTGCGCCGCGGCGGAGCCTCGACCCTCGCAAGCATCCTCGCCGCCCTGTTATTGGTTGGCGTGCCGTCCGGCGGGCAGGCTCAGAGGAGAGCCGCGGCCCCGGCAAAGACTCACCTCGTCATCATCCAGGGTCTGCGGTACGAGCCGCAGACTCTGGTGGTCCGGCGCGGCGAGCGGATCAGGTGGATCAACAAGGATCCCTTTCCGCATACCGTGACCGCGACCAAAGGGGCGTTCGACTCTCACTCGATCCCCGCTGACGGGTCATGGACCTTGGTTGCAGGGAAGGCGGGCACGTATGATTACGCCTGCACCTTCCACCCCACGATGACAGGCAAGCTCGAAGTGCGCTGAGAGAGGACGGCTCCCATGGCGAATCCCAGCATCGTACTTTCTTCGGCCGACTCGGACGATGAGGCTACCCTCGTGAAACGCGTGCTGGCCGGAGAGCACCTGGCATTCGGCATCCTCATGCGGCGCTTCAACCGGCGCCTTTATCGGCTCGCGCGCGCCATAGTCCGTGACAGCGCGGAAGCGGAGGACGTCCTGCAGGAGTCCTACCTGAGCGCATTCCGCTCCCTCGGCACGTTCCGCGGCGAGTCCTCTGTCTCGACCTGGCTGTCACGGCTCGTCATCAACGAGTGCCTCGCGAGGGTACGCCGCGACAAGCGGAGGCAAAACGTGGTCCCGTTAAGCGCATCGCCATCGGATCGCGAGCTCGATGCCGCCCCCGCCGATGAGGCCGCCTCGCCCGACGTGCTGGCGGATCGCGCGCAGATGCGCGCCATACTCGAGCGCAGGATCGACGCGCTGCCCGAATCCTTTCGCGCGGTCTTCATCATGCGCTCCGTGGAAGAGCTGAGCGTCGAGGAGACGGCGGAGTGCCTCGGCATTCCCGAGGAGACGGTGCGCAGCCGCCACTTCCGTGCCAAGGGACTGTTGCGCGAGGCTCTGGCCCGGGAAGTGGACCTCGCCGAGCGGGGGCTGTTTGAGTTCGCCGGAGCGCGCTGCGATCGGATCATCGCGCGCGTCCTGTCGGTCATTGCGAGCGACGCCCCGGCCACGCCCGTGATATAGGCGGACTCGGCAGATCGCCGTGCGCGAGGGGCGCCGCGCCAGACGGGCGGACGCCCTTTAGCCATGCTAACCTGGATGCAGCCTGGCTCAAGCGCTTCAGGAGGCGCCGGTGCTCGACGAGGCATTGCTCGCGGCCGTCGCCGCTGTCGCCCGCGAGGGCAGTTTCGAGCGCGCGGCGCGCGTTCTGCACATCACCCCATCGGCCGTATCACAGCGCGTGAAGCTCCTCGAGGAGCGACTCGGTGCCGTATTGATCCTGCGCGGGCGGCCCTGCTCCGCCACTGAGATCGGCGCGCGCATCTGCCGTCACGCGGAGCTCGTCTCGGTGCTCGTGTCGGAGCTGCGGCGTGAGCTGCCGATGCTGCCCAAGGACTCTCCGGATGCCCGGCACGCGAGTCTGCGCATAGCAGTCAACGCGGACAGTCTGGGCACGTGGTTCATTCAGGCGATGGCGGAGTTCGGACGTGAAGACGCCGCATTGCTCAATCTGACGTTGGCCGATGAGGACCATACGGCGGAGTGGCTTCGCCGCGGGTATGTCCTGGGGGCGGTCACCTCGGTGGGCACGGCCGTCCAGGGATGTCGCATCCGCCGGCTGGGCTCGCTGCGATATGTGGCCACTGCCAGCCCGGAATTCGTGAGACGTTGGTTCGGGGCGGGAGTCTGCGCTGACGCGCTCGCCCGCGCGCCGAGTCTCCTCTTCGACAGCAATGACAGGCTGCAAGAACTGTGGGCGCGGCGGATCGTGCGCCGCGACATCACTCTGCCTGTGCACCGCATGCCCTCGACACAGGCGTTCGTCGACGCGGCGCTCGCCGGCGTCGGTTGGGGAATGAACCCGCTGCAGCTGGTGCGCGCGCAGCTGCGGGCGGGAGCCCTGGTCGAGCTCGTACCGGACACCCCGGTCGACGTGCCCCTTTACTGGCAGGCTGCACGGCTCAAGGTTCCCGTCCTGGAGCGGCTCACCCGCAGTGTCGTCCACGCTGCCACCGCGGCTTTGGAGCCGGCGTCACGAGCATGAGCCCGCGGGCTGATCCGGCCGCAGCCCTCAGGACTCGCAGACCGGCTGGGGCGTGCCTTTCTCCTCCACGCGCCCGCGCGTGTTGGTGAGGACCACGCCGCCGACCACGATCGCGGCGCCGACCACCGTGATCCAGCCGGGCCGCTCTCCCAGCCACACCCAACTGATGAGAAGCGCCAGCGGTGTCGAGAAATAGATGAAGCTCGACACCTTGCTGACGCTCGCCCGATGGAGCGCGATGTTCCAGGTGAGATATCCGAGGAACGTCGGCGCCAGGCCCAGCCAGACCAGTGCGGCGATACTCGATGGGTGCGCGGCGGCCATCGCATGCGGCAGGCCGATCGCAAAGGGCAGCGCCCCGAGCGTCCCGCCGAGAATGGTCACGGTGGTGACCGCCTCCGCACCATATCGGGCCGAGAACGGTTTCTGCAGAGTGAAATAAACCGCCGTCGCCACCACGCTCACCAGCACGAGCGCCGCTTTCGGCTGAAAGCTCACGCTCTTTCCGCTCGTCAGCACCACGAGCACGACGCCGCCCAGGGCTATCCCCAGACCTGTGATCGCGCGCGCGGACAGCCGCTCCCGCAGCCATAGCGCGGATGCCGCCGCGGTCGCGGCCGGCGCGAGAGCGATGATGATGGCCGCGGCGCCACTGGCAATCCGCGTCTCCGCATAGTTGAGGCAGAGGTGATAGACGGAGAGCCCGATGACGCCCAGGGCCAGCAATGGCGGCCAGGCGGCCGCCGGCGGCAACGGCAGCCCGCGTGCACGCAGCCACAGGAAGAAGCAGATCGAGCCCAGCGCCAGGCGGGCAAACGCCACCTCGCCGGGTGTGAAGTCTCCGAGGCCATACGCGATGGCGGCATACGCCGAAGACCACGTGACCATGGCAATGGCGACATAGAAGAGGGTTCGGGCATCGAGCGGGCGCGCGTTTTCCATGGGACTGCCTGGGTTCGGAGCGAAGCGTTGGGCACTGATCCTGGACGGTGATCCCTGCGCGGTCGCGCCGTTCTCGGACGCCACGGAGCCAGGCCGTCGAATTACATATTAGAAGGTATGTGCCTGGCATTGAATGGATAATGCCATTATCCTTGGCATCTCTTACCGTTGATTGACAAAGATATGGCCGCTTCAACCTTCGAATCGAAATCCGTCCTCGATCCCAAGGATTGGCAGCTCGTGGAGCTCCTGCAGAAGGACGCCCGCGCGGGCTATGCCGAGCTCGGCCGTCAGGTCGGGCTGTCGGCACCGGCAACGGCGGAGCGGGTGAAGCGCCTGGAGGATGCCGGGGTGATCCGCGGGTACCGTGCCGAGGTCGATCCACAGAAGCTCGGCTACGCCATCGAGGCCGTGATCCGCCTGCGCTGCGATGGCAGCGTCTGCGCAACCCTCGGCCCGGCTCTGGCCGACATTCCCGAGATCCTGGATTACCGCCGGCTGGCCGGCGAGGATTCGGGATCGCTGCGTGTCGTCGCCATGTCGGTCAGTCACCTCGAAGCGGTGTTGGACCGCATCGCGAGCTTCCACTCCAGCATCAGCACCACCACCCTCGTCGTACTTCAGACCCCCTACTCCAACCGGTCCCTGTCGCGAGCGATGTGGCTGCAGGGCAGCGCCACCGGGCAGTCTTGAGTTGAGCGCTCCCCTGCACCTTGCGCGAGCCCGATGCGGCTGGCGGCGGCGGAGGCCTCGGGGTCAAAGCGCTCCGACCGCATAGGCGAGCTGTATGCCCGCCAGCGCCTCATCGAGCACGGCATTGTCGTGGTTGTTGGTGGCTTCGGTTTCGAGCGTCACCGCATCGAGCACCTGCGTGTTGGAAGCCAGGCCCACACCGTAAAGCTCCCGCGAGTCGCGCAGATTCTCGGCCGCCTGCGAGGTCGCCTCCCGCGAGGCCGTCACCCGCGCGCGTGCCGCGCCGACGGCGAGCCAGGCCTGACGCACCTGCAGCTCGATCTGCGAGCGCAGGTCGCTCAGGCGCCGCTCGGCGGCGAGACTTCTGCTGTGCAGCGCGTCGGCCTCATTGCCGGCAGCCCCGCCATCGAACAGCTTCCAGGTGAGCCCGAC
>DASZYK010000345.1:0-6480 GCA_035545455.1 Steroidobacteraceae bacterium | reverse complement strand
CGGGGTGGAGGTGGCGGACGACCAGAGGGCGGCGTTGGACTTTGCCCGCGGGATGCGGGTCACATTTCCGCTGCTGCTCGATCCCGCCAAAGCCGTCGCCCGCCTCTACGATGTCGACAACCTGCCGCTGACGGTGTTGATCGATCGCGACGGGAAAATTCGCCAGGTAGTGCGCGATTTCAATGAAACGACCCGCCGGGCATGCGAGGATGAGCTGCGCACGCTCCTGGCTCAATGAACGGACCGCAATCATGCCCGAAGTTCCCTCGCCTCCCGCATGCCGGCCGGCAGGCAGGTGTTTGACCGTCAGATTGGCATTGCTAGCCGGGCTTGCCGCCCTGGCGACGGTCCCCGCCACCTTCGCGCGCAGCCCGGCACCGGCGGAGCCCGGATCGCCAACCGCATCATCCTCACCCACTGCGGCATCAACGGCTGTCGCGGCATCAACCGCCACACCGCAGCCGCCCCCATCACAGCCGGGCGCGCCTCAGCCCGCCGCTGCCGCCGACTCACAGGCGGCCGCCGGGCCTGCCGTTGACGAGCAGGTGCAGTCGCTGAAGAGCGACGTTCTGGATCTCAACCGCGATCTCTTCGTGCTCGAGCAGGAGCTGCTCTACCCGGCCAACACCCAGGTGGCCGTGTTCGTATCGATGGATGCGGGCACCTTCTTCTCGCTCGATACGGTGCAACTCAAGATCGACGGCAAGGAGGTCGCCAATTACCTCTATACGCCGCGGGAGGTGCACGCTCTGGTCCAGGGTGGCGTGCAGCGCCTCTATGTCGGCAACCTGAAGGTCGGCAAGCACGAGCTCGTGGCCTTCTTCACCGGCAAGGGTCCGCACGACCGCGACTACACCCGCGGCGCGAGCCTGGAATTCCGCAAGGACATCGGCGCCAAATACCTCGAGCTCACGATCACCGACGATCAGGGCAAGCTGCAGCCGCAGTTCCGCATCAAGAACTGGGAATAGCGCTTGGCCCGCCCGGCATGCCTCTGCGTCCTCGCCGTCCTGGCGCTGCTCGCCGCAGCGGCCCCGGCCGCGGCGCGCCTGCATGATCCCGAGGCGCTTCCCGAGGTGCGCATTCAGGACCTGCCCTACGGCGACGTCCTCTTTTATTACTACCAGGGCAAGGACTTCGAGGCGGCCACGCGGCTGCTCGCCTATCAGCACTGGAGCTCGCTCCCCCACCATGAGTCCGACGCGCATCTGCTGCTCGGCGGACTGTACCTCTCGCTGGGAATGTACGATCGGGCCGATCAGGCGTTCGAGCAGCTTCTGACGAGCGATGTGCCCACCGGCGTGCGCAACCGCGCGTGGCTCTTTCTCGGCCAGGCGCTCTACGCGCGCGGGCAGTACGCCGAGGCCGAACGCGATCTGATCCGCATCAGCGGCCGGATGTCGCCGGATCTCGAGTCGCAGAAGGAGTTGCTCCTCGCCAACGTATGGATGCGCGAGGGAAAGTTCGACCGCGCCGCCCAGCTGCTGAGCAGCTGGCGCGGTACGCAGCAGGGCTGGACGGCCTACGCCAGGCTGAACCTCGGCATCGCGCTGGTGCGGCAGGGCAGGCTGGCGGAGGCGGCGCCCGTTCTCACCTCGGTGGGCACGATGTACGCGCTCGCCCCGGAAATGCTCGCCATCAAGGACCGTGCCAACCTCGCGCTGGGCGTCGCCTACCTGCAGGCCAGACAGTCTGCGCAGGCGCGGGTGGCACTCGATCGCGTACGTCTCGAAGGACCGTTCTCCGGCGACGCGCTGCTCGCCGCCGGCTGGGCGCAGGCAGCGGATGGCAACTACCGCGCCGCGCTCACACCGTGGCTCGCGCTGCACGGCCGCAGTCCCCTCGACCGGTCGGTCCAGGAGGCGTATCTCACCGTCCCGTATGCGTTCGTGGAGCTGAAAGCGCCGGGGCAGGCCGCGCAGTACTACCGCACCGCTTTGCGCTCCTACGACGAGGAGTCGGCGCGGATCGACGGGGCCATCGCTCGCGTCCGCTCAGGCGGGCTCCTGACTCAGCTCCTGACCCACGAGGCCGATTCGCCGGGCGCCGTCATCGCGGGCAACGACCCCATGAATGACGATGCGCTGCCCGACCGGCTGAGCTACGGCTGGTTCTGGCAGCTCGGCAACGTGCCCGACGATCCGGAATCGCATTACCTCTACGCGGTATTCGCCGGGCCCGACTTCCAGGAGGGATTGAGGAACTACCGCGATCTGAAGCTCATGGAGCGCATGCTGCGTCAGTGGTCGATCAGCATGGATGCGTTCCAGGAGATGATCGCTGCGCGGCATCGCGCCTACGCGGAGCGTCTGCCCAACGTGGACGCCATGCTCGCTTCCGGCCGCCTCGCGGGCCTGAAGCAGCGCCGCGCCGCGCTCGCGGACCGTCTGGCCCAGGTGGGGCGCACACGGGATGTGACGGCGCTCGCCACACCGCAGGAGAGGGCGCAATGGGCGCGGGTGCTGCGCGTGCAGACCAGGCTGGCCCATGATCCCGACACGCCGAGCTACGCGGCATTGAGGGAGCGGCTGCGCGTGGTCAGAGGCGTTCTCCTCTATCGGATGGATCGGGAATTCGCGGCGCGCCTCTGGCACGAGCGCCGGGAGCTGCGGACCATCGATCTCGCGCTGGGCCGGGCGCGGGAGCGCTGGACCGGGCTCGAGAGCGGCCGGCAGGCGTTGCCGACGGAGACCGGCAATTTCGCGGGACGGGTGGGCGCACTGCAGCAGCGGATCGGCGTCCTGCAGGCACGGCTCGCAGTCGCCGAAGCCGCGCAGAGCCGCTCGCTCGCCGACCTGGCCGTCCATGACCTCGAGCAGCGGAAGAAGCGGCTGCAGGGCTACCGGGTCCAGGCGCAGTTCGCGCTCGCCACGATCTACGATCAGGCTGCTCGCGCCGGCGGCGGCGGCAAGCCTTCCCGGGCCCCCGCACGGCCGATTCCCGCGCCGGGAGCGCCGCAGCCGTGAAGTGCGCCCGACGCATCCTCGCGCTGCTCGGAGTCCTGACCGCCTGCCTGGCGTTGTGTCAGGTCGCCGGAAGCCGGGGGGCGGACCCGCCGCGCGCGGCGACCATTCAGGATCTCGAGTCCCATCCCGTCCAGGTGAACAAGGGGGGGCAGGTCAGCGCCAGCGACTCGACCGCGATGGCGAGCTACCAGCGATTCCTCGCGCTGCAGCAGACCGATCCGAAGCTGCGGGCGGAGGCGCTGCGCCGGCTCGGTGACCTCAATCTCGATGCCGGCGAGCTGCAGCGCATGCAAAGCGAGCTCTCCTCGATCGACGTGCACGGGGCCGAAGCCATCAAGCTCTACACGACGCTGCTTTCGGTCTACCCCGGCTACGAGCACAACGACGAGGTGCTCTATCAGCTTGCGCGAGCCTATGACACGACCGGTCAGCCGGACCAGGCACTGCGCACTCTCGATCTCATCGTGCAGCGCTATCCGGACTCCAGGGAAATCGACGAGGTACAGTTCCGGCGCGGCGAGCTTCTCTTCTCGGCGCGCCGCTATTCCGAGGCGGAGCAGGCGTATGCGGCGGTGATCGCCCGCGGCGCATCATCGTCGTTCTACCTGCAGAGCCTGTACAAGAGCGGCTGGTCGCTCTACAAGGAATCGCTGCCGCGGCGGAGCCTGCCGCTGTTCGCAAGGCTGCTCGACGTGGAGCTGCTGGGGCCGGACGGACGCATGCGGCCGCTCACCGACCTGAAACGCGCGGACCGCGAGCTGGTCGATGACTCGCTGCGCGTCATGAGCATCACGTTCTCCGAGGACTCGGGCGCGGAATCGGTCGGGCGCTTCGTCGGCAGCTACGGCGCCCGCCCCTACGACTCGCTGCTCTACTCGAAGCTCGGCGACCTGTACGTCGCGAAGCAGCGCTACCAGGACGCCGCGTCGACATACCTGGCTTACGTCGACGGCAATCCACAATCGGATGCGGCGCCGGATCTCGCGGCGCGCGCCATCCGGGCCTATTCCAAGGGAGGCTTCAGCCAGCTCGTCTTCCAGGCCAAGCGCGACTATGTCGGGCACTACGGATTCGACTCGCCGTATTGGCGCACTCACGCGCGGGCCGATCACCCGGAAGTCACCGCGGAGCTCGAGGCCGATCTTCGCGACGTCGCTACTTACGATCACGCGATGGCGCAGCGGACGCACGACGTGCGCGACTACGCGGAGGCTGCGCGCTGGTATCGGCAATATCTCGATTCGTTCCCGACGGCGCCCGATGCCGCGGAGTTGAACCACCGCCTCGCCGATGCACTGTTCGCGGCGCACGATTACGCCCGTGCGGCGGCCGAATACGAGCACGCGGCCTACGGCTATCCGCGCAATCCGCAGTCGGAGAGCGCGGGCTACGCCGCGCTGACGGCATACCAGAAGGCGGAGTCGGGACTGAGCGGTCAGGCGCTCGCCGATCTGCAGCGGCGCGCGATCGATTCCGGCGTGAAGTTCGCGCAGGCCTTTCCGGATCATCCGGACAGCGCCGGCGTGCTGACGCGCGCCGATGAGGCGGTGTTCGCGGCCGGCGACCTGAAACGCGCCGTCGAGATCGGAGGAATACTCCTGGCGCGCAATCCTCCCGCCGACGAGGCGAAGCGGCGCATCGCCTGGACGATCATCGGCCAGGCGGATTACAACCAGGGCAGGTTCTCCGAGGCGGAGCCCGCGTTCATCCACGCGCGTGAGCTCGCCGGCTCCGACTCGAAGCTGAGCGCCGATCTCACCGAGCGCATCGCCGCCGCCGTCTATCGGCAGGGCGCCGCCAGGCGGCAGGCGGGCGACGGCGAAGGGGCGGTCCGGGACTTCCTGCGCGTCGAGCAGGTCGCTCCGGGCTCGACCGTTTGCGCCACTGCGCTCTACGACGCCTCCGCGCAGCTCATTCAGCTGAAGGAGTGGAGCCGCGCCATCCAGGTGCTGCGGGATTTCCGCGCCAGATTCCCGCACCACGCTCTCTCGGCCGACGTCGATGCCAAGCTGGCCGTCGCCTATGCCGGCGCCAACCAGCCCATGCAGGCGGCACAGCAGTTCGAGATGATCGCCGAGGAGCCGGCGCAGAAGCCGGCGCTCAGGAAGGAGGCGCTGCGCCGCGCCGCCGACCTCTTTGCCCAGGCGCATGACCTGCCGCGGGCGATGACGGCGCTCGAGAAGCTGGTATCCCTGTATCCAACGCCGCTTGCGGATGCGGAGGAGGCACGTCAGCGCCTGGCGGACTACGCCGTCAAGCTGGGCAACCTGGGAGCGCGCGACCGTTGGTATCGGGAGATCGTGAAGGCCGATGCCGAAGCCGGCACGCAGCGCACGCCCCGGACGCACTTTCTCGCCGCGAAGGCGCAGCTGGCGCTGGCCGCTGAGCCGCGCGACGCGTTTCGAGCCATCCGGCTGACACTGCCGCTCGCCCGGACGCTGAAAGCCAAACGCAAGGCGATGGAGCGTGCGATGGCGGCGTATCGGCTCGCGGCCACGTACGACGTCGCCGAGGTCACTACGGCGGCGACGTACCAGATGGCGGGCCTGTACCAGACCCTGGCTCATGACGTCCTCGCCTCCGAGCGGCCGCGCAACCTGAGCGGCCAGGAGCTCGACGAATATAACTCCCTGCTCGAAGACCAGGTGTTCCCTTTCGAGGAGCAGGCCATCAAGATCTACGGCGTCAACGCGGCGCGCACGCAGCAGGGTATCTACGACGAGTGGGTGCGCAAGAGCTTCACGGCGCTGGCGCAGCTCGACCCGGCCCGCTATGGCAAGACAGAGCAGATGTCAGATGTGGTCACGACGCTCAATTGAGATCCTCGCCGGTGTGTCGCTGCTCGCGGCCGTGGCGGCGTGCTCCGTGACTCCGAGGCGCGCGGGGGAGGGCGCGCGCGCGGCGGCGGCCGTTGCGCATTCCCCGCCCGCCGCAAAGCCGGGCGCGGCCGGCAAGTCGCAGGGCGCACAACCCGCGGCGGGTCCGCCTCCCGTACCGCCGGAGGCGAGCGAAGAGTTCGACAAAGCGCTGGCGCTGGCGCGTTCCGGAAACAACGGAGCGGCTGAAGCGCAGCTCGCGGCCGTGGCGCGCCGGTATCCGCAGCTCTCCACGCCGCTGGTGGATCTCGGGATCCTCTACCGCAAGGACGGCAACCTCCAGGCGGCGGCGCATGCCTTTCAGCAGGCCGCGGCGCGCGACCCGGGGGGCGCGCTCGCCTGGACCGAGCTCGGCGTCACGCAGCGCCTCGCGGGAGAGTTCAAGGATGCGGAGCGATCCTACGCGCGCGCGATAGCCGCGAACCCGTCGTACGCCCCCGCGTATCGGGACCGCGGAGTGCTGCGGGACCTTTATCTCGGCGAGCCGGCCGCGGCGCTCGCCGACTTCGAGCAGTATCGCAAGCTCACGGGTGAGGAGAAGCCCGTGGCAATGTGGATCGCGGAGCTGCAGCACCGGACCGGCGTGAGCAGGCCGCCCGCGGCCGAGCGCCCGGCGACCGCCGCCGGCGGCGGCTCCG
>DASZYK010000344.1:0-6790 GCA_035545455.1 Steroidobacteraceae bacterium | reverse complement strand
GGTGTTGACCCCGTACACGGCACCGCCGCGGGCGATCATCCGATCGATGGTAGCCGCCGAGCGGCGCACGCGCGCCATCTGTGCGCGGCTCAGTGTCACCGAGACCGGCCGTGAGTACGCCGTGCGCAGCGCTGTCAGCGAAAAGCTCTCGCTGCGCACCGCGGAGCGCCGCTGTGCGGCGCGCGCTGCGCTCACTGTGCCGCTCCGCGCGGCCGTGGACGGGACATCGGCAATTGCAGATCGTGCTCCGCCGCGCACGCGAGCGCCTCCGGATAGCCGGCGTCAGCATGACGCATCACGCCGGTCGCCGGGTCGTTCCACAGCACGCGGCGGATGCGGCGCTCCGCCGCCTTCGTGCCGTCGCAGACGATGACGACACCTGCGTGCTGGGAAAAACCCATGCCGACACCGCCGCCGTGGTGCAGAGAGACCCAGGTGGCGCCGCTCGCGGTGTTGAGCAGGGCGTTCAGCATCGGCCAGTCCGATACCGCGTCCGACCCGTCGCGCATGCTCTCGGTCTCCCGGTTGGGGCTGGCGACGGAGCCGCCGTCGAGATGGTCGCGCCCGATGACGATGGGGGCCGACAGCTCGCCGGAGGCGACCATGTCGTTGAAGGCCGCGCCGAGGCGGTCGCGCTGTCCGAGACCGACCCAGCAGATGCGCGCCGGCAGGCCCTGGAAGGCGATGCGCGAGCCGGCCATGTCGAGCCACTGATGCAGGTGCGGGTCGTCCGGGATGAGCTCCTTCACCTTGGCGTCCGTGCGGGCGATGTCACGCGGGTCGCCGGAGAGCGCCGCCCAGCGGAAGGGCCCGATGCCACGGCAGAAAAGCGGCCGGATGTATTCCGGCACGAAGCCCGGCACCTCGAACGCTTCCTTCACGCCGTGCTCGCTCGCCATCTGCCTCAGGTTGTTGCCGTAATCGAACACGGGAATCCCGCGGCGGCGGAACTCGACGAGTGCGCGCATGTGCGTCGCCATGGAGGCGCCGGCCTCGGCTGCAACACGCCGCGGGTCGCTGCTCTGCAGAGCTTCCCACTGCTCGACGCTCCAGCCGAGAGGAAGATAGCCGTGCACCGGATCGTGAGCCGAGGTCTGGTCGGTGACCGCGTCGGGGCGCACGCCGCGGCGCAGGATCTCCGGCACCAGCTCCGCGGCGTTGCCGCAGACGGCAACCGACAGCGGCTTTTGCGCGCGGGTGCTTTCCTCGATCAGCGCCAGCGCTTCATCGAGTGAGCGCGCCTGCCGGTCGAGATAGCGGCTCGAGAGGCGCTTGTCGATGCGCGACTGGCGGCATTCGATTGCGAGCAGCGAGGCGCCGGCCATGGTGGCAGCCAGCGGCTGCGCGCCACCCATGCCGCCGAGTCCCGCCGTCAGGATCCAGCGTCCGCGCAGATTACCCTGATAGTGCCGGCGTCCGAGCTCCACGAAGGTCTCGTAGGTGCCCTGAACGATTCCCTGGCTGCCGATGTAGATCCAGGAGCCGGCCGTCATCTGGCCGAACATCATGAGGCCCTTGCGGTCGAGCTCGTTGAACTTCTCCCAGGTCGCCCAGCGCGGCACCAGGTTGGAGTTGGCGAGCAGCACCCGCGGGGCATCGGCATGCGTCGTGAAGATTCCGACCGGCTTGCCGGACTGCACGAGCAGCGTCTCATCCTCCCCGAGGCCGGTGAGCGCGGCGACGATGGCATCGAAGCATTCCCAGTTGCGCGCGGCCTTGCCGATGCCGCCGTAGACGACGAGATCCTCGGGCCGCTCGGCCACCTCGGGGTCGAGGTTGTTCATCAGCATCCGCAACGGCGCCTCGGTGAGCCAGGACTTGGCGGTCAGGCGGGCGCCACGCGGCGCGCGGATCGGCCCGCGGCCGGAAGAAGGTGGAGGAAGCTCTGTCATGATAGATTCACCTCATGAGACCGCACGCACGGCATGTCGTCCTGGCGATCATCGTCGCGCTCATTCTGCTGGCGGTGGCTACCGTCGTGGCCCGATCCGTCCTGTAGTGTCAGGCCGGGATCGCCGGCACTCAACGCGCGAGCCTCACCAGCCGCGCGATGGCTTCCACGTCGACGCCATTGCGCTCGCGGGCGAGATCATACGCGGCCGCGATCAAGGCCGAGCGCTTCGTGGGAGAGAGCTCGAGGCCCGCGGCGCGCAGCTGCTCGTCCGTGGCGGCCAGGACCGCCTCGAGCAGCGGCAGATCGAGTGCTCCATGCGGTGAGTGTCGATAGGGAGGCGGGGCCTCTCGCACGGATTCCGCGGCCGTCTCCCGCGGTCCCTCGCCGGTGACCAGCCATTCGATACGTGTCCCGGTCACCTGCGAGAGGGTGCGCAGATCGGTGACGTTCGGCTCGGACTCCCCGCGCAGCCATTTGCGTACGGCGCCCTCGGAGCGCGCGATGGCCTTGGCGAGACTACTCGCGCTGCCGTGCGTCTTGAGCACCTGCCGCAGGCGTGCGGCAAAGCCCCCGGCCTCCTGTCTTTCGCGCCGTCCGATGTTCACGTCCGCTGAACCACCCAGGGTGAGAGGTTGCAGCACAAATGTAGTCCCAAGAGACTCTCTCCGCCAAGACGTGCGTCATTAAAATGTTGGATACTCGTAGTTATGTGATGTAAAATGTCCATCATGGTGCGCGGCCGGCCAAAGCGGAGGAAGCGAGTGGCGGTCTGCCGTCCGGAGTCCCGCGCCCGCGGGTGTGAGCCCCTTGGGAATCCCCTCGAAGAGGCCATCCTTCGCCTCCGGCACGTCCAATCGGCCGCCATCGTCGCGGTTGCCGCGCTGCGGCGCCAGAACTGCGAGCTCGACGAGGACATCGCCACGCTCCTGCAGCGCTGCGTCTGCGATTCTCTCGACGAGCAGCTGCAAAAGCTCGAGGCCGCCCGCCATCTGCCCTTCGCGCGCTTGCGGCGCGTCTGATCCCGCTATAATCGCCGATCTCCTGCCCGCTACCCCGCGAAAGTGGCGGAACTGGTAGACGCGCTGGACTTAGAATCCAGTGGGGAAACCCGTGAGGGTTCGAGTCCCTCCTTTCGCATTCCGCATTTGATTTCCGAGGATATTCGTTGATGCAAGTTTCAGTGTCCGCCACCTCCGGCCTCGAGCGACGCCTGGAGGTGGCCGTGCCGGCCGATTCCGTCTCCACGGCGGTCGAGCAGCGCCTGAAGGAGATCTCCCGCACCGCGCGGCTGAAGGGCTTCCGGCCCGGCAAGGCGCCGTTGCCGGTGGTGCGCAAGCAGTTCGGCGAGCAGGTGCGCGCGGAGGTCCTCGGCGACCTCATGCGCAGCTCTCTGGCGGAGGCGCTCAGCCGGGAGAAGCTGACGCCGGCGGCCGGCCCGCGCATCGAGCCGATCGCGGTGGATCCGGGGTCGGACCTCAAGTTCGCGGCCACCTTCGAGGTGATGCCGGAGATCCAGGTCAAAGCGCCCGAGAGCATCGCGGTGCAGCGCCCGAGCGTGTCCGTCGGCGAGAGCGACGTCGACGCGATGGTGGAGAGCATGCGCCGGCAGCGGCCGGTGTTCACGGCGGTCGAGCGCCCGGCGCGCGAGACCGATCGCGTCACCGTGGATTACACGGGAACCATCGGCGGCGAGCCCTTCGAAGGCGGTGAGGGCAGGGACGTCGCGATCACCATCGGCTCGCGCCAGTCGCGGCCGGAGCTCGAGGAGGGACTCAAGGGCGCGGTGGCAGGCGAGAGCCGCACCGTGGCCGTCAGTTTTCCCGGCGAGCTTTCCAACCAAACTCTTGCTGGAAAGACGGCCGAGCTCGCGCTCACCGTGAAGAAGGTCGAGGAGCAGTCGCTGCCCGCCGTCGATGAGGAATTCTGCCGCGCCTTCGGTGTCGAACAGGGCGGCGTCGACGCGCTGCGGGCGGAGGTTCGCAAAAGCATGGAGCGGGAGCTCGCGGATGTGATCCGCAACAAAGTTCGGACCCAGGTTCTCGATGCACTCTATGCCGGGAACCCCATCGACATCCCGCGGGCGCTGGTTGAAGAGCAGGTCCAACAGTTGCAGATCGATGCGGCGCGACGCATGGGCGTGCGCGAGGCGTCCCAGTTGCCGCCGCGGGAGCCGTTCGAGGCCCCGGCCCGCAAGCGCGTCGCCCTCGGCCTGCTCATGGGCCAGATCGTCAAGGCGGAGGGCATCCCTGTGGACCGCCAGCGTGTCCAGGCGCGCATTGAGGAACTGGCGGCGGGCTACCCGAATCCCGACGAGGCGCGCCGGGCGTACCAGCACAACGCGGAGGCCCTGCGGCAGATCGAGTCCGTGGTGCTCGAGGATCAAGTGATCGACTGGATCCTGGAGCGCGCCAAGGTCACCGATGTGCCCATGACCTTCCAGGAGATCACCGGCTTCGGCAACAGCGCCGAGCCGCAATCAGGCGAGACCAATCCATGAACGAGCGTGCACTGAACCTGGTCCCGATGGTCGTCGAGCAGACCGCTCGCGGCGAGAGGGCGTATGACATTTACTCGCGCCTTCTCAAGGAGCGCCTGATCTTCATCGTCGGCCCGATCGACGATTACATGGCCAACATCGTGGTGGCGCAGATGCTCTTCCTGGAGTCGGAGAATCCGGAGAAGGACATCGCCCTCTACATCAATTCCCCGGGCGGAGTCGTGAGCTCGGGCCTCGCGATTTACGACACGATGCAGTTCGTGAAGCCCGACGTCAGCACCATCTGCATCGGCCAGGCCGCCAGCATGGGCGCGGTGCTGCTCGCGGGCGGCGCGGCCGGCAAGCGTTACTGCCTGCCGCACGCGCGGGTGATGATCCACCAGCCGCTCGGCGGCTTCCAGGGACAGGCGGCGGACATGGAGATCCATGCCAAGGAGATGCTCGAGACCCGCGACCGTTTGAACAAAATCCTGGCCAAGCACACCGGCCAGAGCGTGGAGCGGATCAAGCAGGATACCGACCGCGACCGCTTCATGGCCTGGGACGAGGCCGTGCGCTACGGGCTCATCGACCGGGTGCTGGAGAAGCGCGGTGAGATCGCCGCCGAGGGCGGCGCGTCGTCCCGGAGCGGGGACAAGGGTGGAAAATCGGCCTGACCGCCCCTAAATCCCGCAGGTGGGGGTGTCCGGCCCCCGCCCTGCATCCAAGGCTCGAGGAGCCTCGTACGGCCAAAGTGAAACCCGCCATACAAGTCTCATCGTTACAACGACTTAGCCGTGTCCCGGTGCTTTGCGTCCCGGGCGCGCCCCGTGCTATGGTCTTCATGCGCTGCGCGCAGAATCTACGGGGTTCGCGACGCGAACCCCGTCCGTATAGCGGCGCGAACCAGATCGCATGGAGCGATCTGCAACGCCGGGCGCGGAGCGCCTGGCGGCCCCGAAGGGCGAGGCCCAGGATGGGCCGAGTAACCGCGCCGGAAGAACACTTCCTCTCTTGAGGGCATTTTTTGATGAGCAGCGACGATTCCCGCGGCCGCCACGACGACGGTAAGCTCCTCTACTGCTCCTTCTGCGGGAAGAGCCAGCATGAGGTACGCAAGCTCATCGCCGGCCCGTCCGTGTTCGTCTGTGACGAATGCGTGGAGCTCTGCAACGACATCATCCGCGAGGAGCTCGAGGACCGCGCCGAGCGGGCGCGCGACAAGCTTCCCAAGCCCCACGAGATCAAGAAGGTTCTCGACGAGTACGTGATCGGCCAGGAGCGCGCCAAGAAGGTGCTCTCGGTCGCGGTCTACAACCATTACAAGCGTTTGCAGACCCGCACGGGCACCGCCCGGGCGAAGGATGAAGTCGAGATCGCCAAGAGCAACATCCTGCTCATCGGCCCCACCGGCTGCGGCAAGACGCTGCTCGCGGAGACTCTCGCGCGCCTGCTGAACGTGCCGTTCACGATCGCCGATGCCACCACCCTCACAGAGGCGGGCTACGTCGGCGAGGACGTCGAGAACATCATCCAGAAGCTGCTCCAGAAGTGCGACTACGACGTCGAGAAGGCGCAGACCGGCATCGTCTACATCGACGAGATCGACAAGATCTCGCGCAAATCCGACAACCCGTCGATCACCCGCGACGTCTCGGGCGAGGGCGTGCAGCAGGCGCTCCTGAAGCTCATCGAGGGCACCATCGCCTCGGTGCCGCCGCAGGGCGGCCGCAAGCACCCGCAGCAGGAATTCCTGCAGGTCGACACGGGCAATATCCTCTTCATCTGCGGCGGGGCCTTTGCGGGCCTGGAGAAGATCATTCTCAACCGCACGCAGAAGAGCGGGATCGGCTTCACCTCCGACGTTCGCGCGGTCGACATGCGCCCGCACGGCACCGACCTCTTCCACGACGTCGAGCCCGAGGACCTCATCAAGTACGGCCTGATCCCGGAGTTCGTCGGCAGGCTTCCGGTGGTGGCCACGCTCGATGAGCTCGACGAGACCGCGCTCGTGTCCATCCTGACGGACCCGAAGAACGCGCTCACCAAGCAGTACCGGCGTCTCTTCGAGATGGAAGGCGCGGAGCTCGAGTTCCGGGATGACGCGCTGAAGGCGGTCGCGCACCGCGCCATGCAGCGCAAGACGGGCGCCCGCGGCCTGCGCACCATCCTCGAGACCGTGCTTCTCGACACCATGTACGAGCTGCCGTCGATGCGCAACGTGGCCAAGGTGGTCATCGACGAGAGCGTGATCGACGGGGCGACGCAGCCTTACGTGGTCTACCGCTCCGACGACGGCCGGCTCGCCAGCGTCGAGGAGCCCCGCCGCGCCGCATCCAAGTAGATCCCCGGAAATCGTCGAGGCGATTCGCTCGGTCCCGTCCGGTGCCGAGCCTTGGGGACCCGCCCTGTGATGGGGC
>DASZYK010000343.1:0-11410 GCA_035545455.1 Steroidobacteraceae bacterium | reverse complement strand
CCCAGCGCCCGCGCACTTCGGCGAGCAGCTGGCGTACCTGAGTTGCGCGCTCGCCGATGACCTCCTCGTCCGGCAGATTCCCGAGCTCGGCGTCCTCGGCGCGCGCCAGCGGCAGCGGCGCGGCGAAGATCCGCTCGAGCTCGGCGACCAGGGCGAGCTTGTTGGCGATCGAGAGCTCGATGTTGATGCGCTCTATCTCGTCCGTGTATTCGCCCATGCGGGCGAGGGGCAGCACCACGTCCTCGTTGATCTTGAACGCATTGGTATGGCGGGCGATGGCGGCGGTGCGGGCGCGATCCAGCCAGAACTTGCGCCGCGCCTCGGCGCTGACCGCGACGAAGCCCTCGCCGCTGCGGGCGTTGGCGATCCGGACGACGTCCGAGGTCGCCGCGGCGACGGCGGCCTCGTCATCGCCCACGATGTCGCCGAACAGGGCCATTTTCGGCAGCGCGCCCCGCTTGGACTTGGTGGTATAGCCGACCGCGCGCAGATAGCGCTCATCCATGTGCTCCAGGCCCGCGAGCCGCACGGTGCCGCGGGCCGCGAGACCGTCGAGATAGTCCTTGATCTCGACGATTGCCGGCACCGCGTCGCGGGCCTGGCCGAAGAATTCCAGGCATACGGTGCGCGTATGCGCCGGACTGCGGTGCAGCACCCAGCGCGCGGAAGTGATGATGCCGTCGCAGCCTTCCTTCTGCACACCCGGCAGTCCGCCGAGGAACTTGTCGGTGACGTCCTTCCCTAGGCCCACCTTGCGGAACTTGCGTCCCGCGATCCTGAGGGTCTGGGTGCGCAGCGCCCGCGCCCCGTCGGGAGGCTGGCTGCCGTCCTTCCACACCAGCTCGAATTCCGCGGTCTCGGCGTCGTGGATCTTGCCGCGATTGTGGGCGACGCGGCTCACCTCCAGCCAGTTGCCGTCGCAGTCGACCATGCGCCACCAGGCGAGATTGTCGACCGCGGTGCCCCAGAGCACCGCTTTCTTCCCGCCGGCGTTCATCGCGATGTTGCCGCCGATGCAGGAAGCGTCGGCGGACGTGGGATCGACGGCGAACACCAGCCCGCCCTTCTCCGCCGCAGCAGAGACGCGGCGGGTCACGACGCCCGCTTCGGAGAAGATGGTCGGCACGGGCTCGGCGAGCCCAGGCAACCGCGCGGCCTCGACGGGCCCGAGGCGCTCGAGCTTCTCCGTGTTGATCACGGCCGAGAGGGGGGTCAGCGGAATGGCGCCGCCCGTGTACCCGGTCCCGCCGCCGCGTGGAATCACGGTGAGCCCGAGCTCGATGCAGCCGCGCACGAGGCCCGGTATCTCCGCCTCCGTGTCCGGCGCCAGCACCACGAACGGATACTCCACACGCCAATCGGTCGCATCGGTGACGTGCGATACGCGGGCGTAGGCATCGAAGCGGATGTTGTCCACGCGCGTCCGGCGCCCGAGCACGCGTGCGACCTTGCGACGCAGCACCGCCCAGGCGTCGAAATCCGCCTCAAAGCCGCGCACTGCTTCGCGTGCGGCGGCCAGCAACCCGCCGACACGGTCGTAACGCTGCCTGTCGGCGGCATCGCGGCGGCGGTCGACTTCCGTCAGCCGGTGATGCAGGGCGTCGATGAGCAGGCGGCGCCGCCGCTTGTTCTCGAGGAGGTCATCCTGCAGATAAGGATTGCGGCGGACCACCCAGATGTCGCCCAGGACCTCGTACAGCATGCGCGCCGAGCGGCCCGTGCGCCGCTCGTGCCGCAGCTCCTCGATCAGCGCCCAATGCCGCGGGCCGAGGAGGCGGATCACGATCTCCCGGTCGGAAAACGACGTGTAGTTGTACGGAATCTCGCGCAGGCGCGTGGAGGCCGCCGGCGGCTCGGGCAGGTCGGGGGCCGGCCCGAGCGGCAACGACACCTGTGTCGGTATGGCGTTCATCGGTGGTTTTCGAAGCTGCGAGTCCCGGGCGGCGAAAGAAACAGCGGGCAGACCGTTCCGCTTCCCGGGGCACTCGCCTCGCAGAAGCGGATCTCAGAGGCCGGCGGCTGCCCTGCGGGGTCGCGCGCCAATCGCCTCGGCGATCTGCGCCGGTGAGCTACGGCAGCTCCGTGCCCCCCATCAGATAGCGATCGCACTCCCGCGCGGCGCCGCGGCCCTCGTTGATGGCCCACACGACCAGGCTCTGCCCGCGGCGGCAATCGCCGGCGGCGAACACACCCTTCACGCTGGTCGCGAACACGCCATGCTCCGCCTCGACGTTGGAGCGGGAGTCCGTGCGGATGCCGAGCTCCGCGAGCAGCGGCTGCTCGGGCCCGGTGAAGCCGAGCGCCAGCAGCACCAGGTCCGCCGGTATCTCCCGCTCGGTTCCCGGCACGTCGGCCGGCGTCAGCCGGCCACCGGCATCGCGCTGCCACGCCACCTGCACGGTGGTGAGCGATCGGACGCGGCCTTCGGGGTCCCCGTTCAGGCGCTTCACCGTCGTGATGTATGCGCGCGGATCGGAGCCGAACTTCGCCGCCGCTTCCTCCTGGCCGTAGTCCAGCTTGTACACCTTCGGCCACTCCGGCCAGGGATTGTCGGCAGCGCGCTCCATCGGCGGCCGCGGCATGATCTCGATCTGCGTGAGGCTCTTGCAGCCCTGACGCATGGCGGTGGCGACGCAGTCCGTGCCGGTGTCGCCGCCGCCGATGACCACGACGTGCCTGCCGCGCGCATGGATGGGGCTGTGATCCGGCCCGCCGTTGAGCAGCGCTTTCGTGCTCGCCGTCAGGTACTCCATGGCGAAATGGACGCCCTGAAGCTTTCGGTTCTCGACGCTGAGGTCCCGCGCCTGCGTGGCGCCGGTGCAGATGACGATCGCGTCGAAGTCCTTGAGAAGCAGCATCGCCTCGACGTTTTCGCCGACGTTCGCGTTACAGAGGAACTTGACGCCTTCCTGCTCCATCATCCCGATGCGGCGCAGCACGACATCCTTCTTGTCGAGCTTCATGTTGGGAATGCCGTACATCAGGAGGCCTCCGGGCCGGTCCTCGCGCTCGAGCACCGTCACGGTGTGGCCCGCCCGGTTCAACTGCGCGGCCGCGGCGAGACCGGCGGGGCCGGAGCCGATGACCGCCACCCGCTTGCCGGTGCGCGCGGCCGGCGGCTCGGGCGCGATCCATCCCTGCTCCCAGCCCTTGTCGACGATGGCATTCTCGACGCTCTTGATGGTCACGGGCGGCGCGTTGATGCCGAGCACGCACGAGCCTTCGCATGGCGCCGGGCAGACGCGGCCGGTGAAATCCGGGAAGTTGTTGGTCTTGTGCAGCCGCTCGAGCGCCTCGCGCCAGAGGCCGCGGTAGACCAGATCGTTCCACTCCGGGATGAGGTTGTTGACCGGGCAGCCGGAAGCCATGCCCGAGATCAGCTTGCCCGTGTGGCAGAACGGCACGCCGCAGTCCATGCAGCGGGCGGCCTGATTGCGCAGCCGCTTCTCGTCCATGTGATGGTGGAACTCCTTCCAGTCGCGCACGCGCTCGACGGGCGTGCGGTCCACGGGGAGCTCGCGCAGATATTCGATGAAACCGGTCGGCTTGCCCATTTAAATCGATTCCCCAACACAAAGCGGTTCGTGCGGTGGCTCAGGCACACGGACGTGCCCCGCCGCCGCAGCTGGCAGCGCTTTGGGCAAAAACCACGCTTCTTGCCCAAAGCCGCGCTGGGCCGGGCGGCAGGCCCGGATCCGGCGCTTCATGTCAGTTTCCACCGACGCGCGCGAGATCGCGCGCGTTCTCTTCGAAGGCCACCATGATGGCCTCGTCGCCCGCCAGGCCCTGCGCCTGTGCGCGCTTGAGCGAGGCGATGGCGCGCTTGAAGTCCTTCGGCACGACGGCGACGAAGCTGGGAAGCAGCCGCTCCCAGCTTCCGAGGACATGGCGCGCCCGCGCGCTGCCGGTGAGGTCCCGGTGGCGCTCGATCATGGCGCGCACCCGCGCGATCTCCTCCGGATCCTCCAGCCGCTCGACGCCCACCATCTGCGTGTTGACCCGGCTCGGGAAGTCGCCGGACTCATCGAGCACGTAGGCGATCCCGCCCGACATGCCGGCGCCGAAGTTGCGCCCGGCCGGACCGAGCACCACCACCCGGCCGCCCGTCATGTACTCGCAGCCGTGATCGCCGACCGCCTCCACGACCGCATCGGCGCCGCTGTTGCGCACCGCGAAGCGCTCACCCGCCATGCCCCGGATGTAGGCCTCGCCGCTCGTCGCTCCGTAGAGCCCGACGTTGCCGATGATGATGTTCTCCTCCGGAGCGAACGTCGAGCCGGACGGCGGATAGACCACGATCCGCCCGCCGGAGAGGCCCTTGCCGAGATGGTCGTTGGCATCGCCTTCCAGCAGGAAGGTCATGCCGCGCGGCATGAACGCCCCGAAGCTCTGCCCCGCCGATCCCTTGAACACAATGCGGATGGTGTCCTCCGGCAGTCCCTCGGCGCCGTGCCTGCGCGTCACCTCGCTGCCCGTGATGGTGCCGACCACACGATTGACGTTGCGGATCGGCAGCTCGGCGCGCACCGGCTCGCCGCGCTCGATGGCCGGCCGGCAGATCTCGAGCAGCGCCGTCACGTCCAGGGATTTCTCCAGGCCGTGATCCTGCTCGATCTGGCGGAAGCGCCCGACCTCGGCGCCCACGTCCGGCTGATAGAGGATGTTGCTGAAGTCGAAGCCCCTGGCCTTCCAGTGGTCCACGGCCTTCTTCGCCGCCAGGCGGTCCACGCGCCCGATCATCTCCTCTACGGTGCGGAAGCCGAGCCGGGCCATGATCTCGCGCATGTCCTGCGCGATGAAGCGCATGAAATTGATCACGTGCTCCGGCTTGCCGGCGAACTTCTCGCGCAGCCGCGGGTCCTGGGTGGCGATGCCCGCCGGGCAGGTGTTGAGATGGCAGACGCGCATCATGATGCAGCCGACCGCCACCAGCGGCGCCGTCGCGAATCCGAACTCCTCCGCTCCGAGGAGGGCGGCGATGACGACGTCGCGTCCTGTCTTCAGCTGGCCATCCGCCTCGACGGCTATGCGGCTGCGCAGATTGTTGAGGACCAGTGTTTGATGAGTCTCCGCGATGCCGAGCTCCCACGGCAATCCGGCGTGCTGGATCGAGGTCTGCGGTGACGCCCCGGTGCCGCCGTCATATCCGCTGATCAGCACCACGTCGGCGTGCGCCTTGGCGACGCCCGCGGCGATCGTGCCGACGCCGACCTCCGATACCAGCTTGACGCTGATACGCGCCTCGCGGTTGGCATTCTTCAGGTCGTGGATGAGCTCCGCGAGATCCTCGATGGAGTAGATGTCATGGTGCGGGGGAGGGGAGATGAGGCCGACTCCCGCCGTGGTATGCCGGGTCTTGGCGATCCATGGATACACCTTGGTGCCCGGCAGCTGGCCGCCCTCGCCGGGCTTGGCGCCCTGTGCCATCTTGATCTGCAGCTCCCGCGCGTGGACCAGGTACTGGCTGGTGACGCCGAAGCGGCCCGAGGCCACCTGCTTGATGGCGCTGTTCTTCGAGTCGCCGTCCGGCAGCGGCAGGTAACGGTCGGGATCCTCTCCGCCCTCGCCGGTGTTGCTCTTGCCGCCGATGCGGTTCATGGCGACCGCCAGCGTCTCGTGCGCCTCCTTGCTGATCGAGCCGTAGGACATGGCGCCCGTCTTGAAGCGCTTGACGATGCTCTCGACGGGCTCGACCTCTTCCAGAGGCACCGGCTCGGACGGGACGAACTCCAGCAGTCCACGCAGCGTCGCGAGCGTCTTCGACTGCTCGTCGATCAGCCGCGCGTAGGACTTGTAGGTCGCGTAGCTGCCGGTACGCACCGACTTCTGCAGGCGGTGAATCGATTCCGGGTTGAAGAGATGATGCTCGCCATCGGCGCGCCACTGATAGATCCCGCCAGTCTGCAGCGTGTGGTCGCTGTTCTCGCGGGCGGGAAAGGCTTCGCGGTGGCGCATCAGCACTTCCTGCGCGATGGTCTCCATCCCGATGCCGCCGATGCGCGAGGCCGTCCAGGTGAAGTACTGATCGATGACGTCCTGGCGCAGGCCCACGGCCTCGAACACCTGGGCGCCGTGATAGCTCTGGATGGCGGAGATGCCCATCTTGGACATCACCTTGATGACGCCCTTCGTCGCGGCCTTGACGAAGTTCTTGCACGCGAGCCTGGCGTCGACGTTCGTCACCAGCCCCTCGTGGATCATGCTCTCCAGGGTCTCGAACGCCAGGTAGGGATTGACCACCGAGCAGCCGAAGCCGATGAGCAGCGCGAAGTGATGCACTTCGCGCGCCTCGCCGGTCTCGAGCGCGAGGCTCACGCGCGTGCGCAGCCCCTCGCGGATGAGGTAGTGGTGCAGCGCGCTCACCGCGAGCAGGGCCGGCACGGCCGCGAACTCGCGGCTGACGCCGCGGTCGCTCAGGATCAGGATGTTGACTTCCTCGTCCTCGATGAGGCGCCGCGCCGCGAGGCAGAGCTCCTCCACCGACTTCGTCAGGCCTTTCTCGCCGCGGGTCGCGCGGAAGAGGATCGGGAGCGTGCCGACCTTGAGGCCCGGCAGGGCCAGCCGGCGCACCTTGGCGAACTCCTCGTTGGTGAGGATCGGGCCCGTGAGCTCGAGGCGCCGGCAGTCCGCGGGCTGCGGCCGCAGCAGGTTGCCCTCCGAGCCGAGCCACACCTCGGAGGCCGTGATGAGCTCCTCGCGGATGCAGTCGATCGGCGGGTTGGTCACCTGGGCGAAGAGCTGCTTGAAATAGTCATAGAGCAGGCGCGGCCGGGCCGACAGCGCCGCGAGCGGCGTGTCGTTGCCCATCGAGCCCACCGCCTCGACGCCATTTCTCGCCATCGGGGCGAGCAGCGTGCGCTCGTCCTCGAAGGTGTAGCCGAAGGCGATCTGGCGCGCGCGCAGGGTGTCGGGATCGGCGGGCGGCACCTCGGCGGCCGGCGGCAGATCCTCGAGGTGCACCAGGTGCTCGTCCAGCCAGACGCGATACGGATGCTCCGTCGCGACGGCGCGCTTGATCTCCTCATCGCCGATGATGCGGCCCTGCTCGGTGTCGACCAGGAACATGCGCCCCGGCTGCAGGCGGCCCTTGCGCACCACGTCCTCCGGCGGCACATCGAGCACGCCGGCCTCGGATGCCATGATGACGAGGTCGTCCCTGGTGACGTAGTACCTCGAGGGACGCAGGCCGTTGCGGTCGAGCACCGCCCCGATGCTCCTGCCGTCGGTGAAGGCGATCGACGCCGGTCCGTCCCAGGGCTCCATGAGGCTCGAGTGGTACTGGTAGAACGCTCTCAGGTCCGGGTCCATGCTCTCGTGGTTCGACCAGGGCTCCGGGATCAGCATCATCATCGCGTGCGGGAGCGAGCGTCCCGCGAGCACCAGCAGCTCGAGCGTATTGTCGAGCATCGCCGAGTCGCTGCCGTTGGGATTGATGATCGGCAGGATCTTCGGCGTGTCCTCGCCGAAGAGGTCGGAGGCGAAGAGCGCCTCGCGCGCCTGCATCCAGTTGTAGTTGCCGCGCAGCGTGTTGATCTCGCCGTTGTGGGCGAGATACCGGTAGGGGTGCGCCCGGTCCCAGCTCGGGAAGGTGTTGGTGCTGAAACGCGAGTGCACGAGCGCGAGCGCCGTCTCCATCGCCGGGTGCTCGAGATCGGTGAAGTACCGGGTGAGCTGCTCGGTGAGCAGCATGCCCTTGTAGACGAAGGTCTTGTGGGACAGGCTGCAGAGATACCAGTACTCCGCGCCGTCGATGGTCGAGGTGCGGATCTCGCTGTAGGCGCGCTTCCTGATGATGTAGAGCTTGCGCTCGAATTCCGCCTCGTCGCGCACGCCGGGGCCGCGCCCGATGAACACCTGGCGGATGAAGGGCTCGCCGGCACGGGCGGTCTCCCCGAGGGAGCCGTTGTTCACCGGCACCGTGCGCCAGCCGAGGAGGGTCTGTCCCTCCGACTGGATGATGTGCTCGAACACCTCGACCAGGCGCCGGCGCCGGGTGGGGTTGCGCGGCAGGAAGACGAGCCCGCTCGCATACTCCCCGGGTCCGGGGAGCGAGAAGAGGCGGTCCTTCCTGGCGATGTGCTGGAAGTAGGCATGCGGCATCTGAATGAGCACGCCCGCGCCGTCGCCGGTATTGGCCTCGCAGCCGCACGCTCCGCGGTGATCGAGATTGCGCAGCACCTGGATCGCCTGCTCCAGGATCCGATGGGATTTGCGGCCCTTGACGTCGACGACGAAGCCCACGCCGCAGGCCTCGTGCTCGAACCACGGGTCGTAGAGCCCCTGTTTCGCGGGGGCGAGATGCGGGGGACGGCGCTGCGATCCCGGGGGGACCCGGGAAGTGCGCGCCGCGGCACTCCGGCGCTGATGTCGCATGACTGATCGGCCTCTCGTTGCTGGAAATGCGGGCGCACGTTTCCTCACACCGGTGCGGGCCCCCGATCAGGGTGGGGGTCCCGCCGGCGGCGCCCGCGGTACTGTCAAAGACTGGATGAGGCGGATCGCGGCGCTGCACCCGGACGCTCGAGCGAGGAGTCCAGGCGGCGCGTGCCCGTCTGAGCCGCCGATATATGCCCGATAATATCCGTCCCTGGCACCGGGTCAATGCCGCTGCAGGCTTTTTTCGGACGTTTAATGAAAATTGCAACCTTCAATGTCAATGGCATCGGCAGCAGGCTGCCCGCGCTCCTCGAATGGCTCGAGCGGGAATCGCCGGATATCGCCTGCCTGCAGGAGCTCAAGGCCCCCGATCCGGCCTTTCCCGAGGCCGCGATCCGCCTGGCCGGGTACGAAGCGGTCTGGCACGGGCAGCGCTCGTTCAACGGCGTGGCCATTCTCGCCCGGGGCACGCGGCCCGTGGAGACCCGCCGTGGGCTGCCGGGCGATCCCGACGACACGCACAGCCGCTATATCGAGGCGGAGGTCGGCGGCCTGGTCGTCGGGTGCCTGTACCTGCCGAACGGCAATCCCCAGCCCGGACCCAAGTTCGATTACAAGCTGGCGTGGCTGGAGCGGCTCATCCGTCATGCGCAGACGCTTCTCGAGCTCGGCAGGCCGGTCATCCTCGCCGGCGACTACAACGTCGTGCCGACGGACTTCGATATCTACGATCCGACGTACTGGCGCAAGGACGCTCTCCTGCAGCCGGAGAGCCGAGAGGCGTACCGGCGTCTCCTCGGCCAAGGCTGGACCGACGCTTTGCGGGCACGCCATCCGCAGGAGCGGATCTATACGTTCTGGGACTATTTCCGCGACCACTGGAAGCGCAACTCCGGGCTGCGCATCGATCACCTGCTCCTCAGTCCCGAGCTCGCGTCCCGGCTCGAGGACGCCAACGTCGACAGCTGGGTACGCGGCGGGCAGAAGCCCAGCGACCACGCGCCGACCTGGGTGCGGGTGCGGGACCCGTGAGCGCCGGTCCGCCCGGCCGGTACCGCCGCGCGTCAGCTGCTGCTCGTGCTCAGGACCGCGGGCGCGGCGGCCGGCGATGAGGCCGGCGATGAGGTGCGAGCCGGCGCCGCGGCGCGCTCCAGGATGAGCCGCTGCGTCGGGTAGGCGAACTCGATTCCGAGGCGCGCGAACTCCCGGTGGATGCGCAGCCGGATCTCCTGTTGGATGTCCATGTGGCGGTTGTAGTCGGCGGACAGCACGTAATAGACCGTCTCGAAGTCGAGCGAGCAGGCCCCGTGACTCGCGAAATGGCTGCGGTCGAAGCGCGTGTCCTGCTGCGACTCGATGATCCTGCGGATGATCCCCGGGATCTGCTCCAGCCTCTCGACGGGCGTGTCATAGGTCACCCCGATCGTGAAGAGCACCCGCCGCTCGGTCATCCTGCCGTAGTTGCGCAGCCGGCTCTTCAGCAGGTCGGCGTTCGACATGACGATCTGCTCGCCCGTGAGGCTGCGCAGGCGCGTGCTCTTGATCCCGATGTGCTCGACGCTGCCCATGAAGCTGTCGACGATCACGAAGTCGCCGACGAAGAACGGCTGATCGAACGTGATCGAGAGCGAGGCGAAGAGGTCGCCGAGGATGTTCTGCACGGCGAGCGCGACGGCGACGCCGCCGACACCCAGGCCCGCGACCAGTGCGGTGATGTTGATGCCGAGATTCTCGAGCGCGAGCAGCACGACCATCACCCAGACGACCGCCCTGGCGATGAAGGCGATCACGCCGATCGAGCTCGCCGCCGCGCGGTCGTGCGCGAGCTGCGCCTTGCGCTTGCGCTCGAGCCACGCCGTCACCGCCGCGCTCGCCCATACACCGGCCTGCCAGAAGAGCACGACGGTGACGGCGGTATCGAGCCCCCGGCGGGTGGCGGCCGACGCTGCAAGCAGCTGCGTTCCGATGAACAGCGATACCGCCGCGAGGAACAGCGAGCTCGTGTGGCTCATGACCTCGAGCGGCATCTCCATGAACTCGACGCGCTCGGTCGCCAGCATGCGCGCATGGTGGCGGCGCACGAGCTTCCTGATCGTCACCAACACCACGTAGAGGAGCACGGCGGCCGCGAGCGCGGTCAGCCAGGCGACCGGGGAATTGTGGAAGATGGGCAGCGAGAGCGGTCTGAAAAGCGTGGTCACGTCTTCCTCCAGCGAAGCGGAGCGAGGCTCCCGAGCCCGCGCTCGGGATCCCGGCGCGCAGGATGAACGCATTGGCGCGGTCGCGCAACGACCGCCGCCGGCGGCATCGTCACCCGTTGTCGCCGCCGTCCCGTCGGGCTACGCTGCGGTCAGCTGGTCAGGAGTCAGCCATGCGCGCCGATCCGGTCCGCCGGTCCCGGAAGAAACCGTCCGCGGTGTCCCGCCGCGCCGCGAAAGCCGTCACTTCGCCGTCCGCGCCGGGGCGTGAGTCCCTCGAGCTGTGGATTCTGCAGAGCTTCCGCACCGTTGTCGGCTCGGCGCGCAACTACGACGCCGAGGTCAGGGCGCGCACCGGCATCTCCGGCTCGCAACTCTGGGCCCTGTGGGAGATCTCGCGCGCGGGCGGCATGCGCGTCAACGCGCTCGCGGAGCGGCTGGCTCTGCACCAGACGACGGCCAGCAATATGGCAAATGTGCTCAGCGAGCGGCGGCTGATCCGCCGCGCGCGCGACGGGGCGGATCAGCGCGTCGTGCGGCTGCATGCGACCGCCGACGGCATGCGCCTGCTGCTGCGCGCGCCCCGGCCCTATGCGGGACTCCTGGTCGACGCGCTGCAGAAGCTCGAGCCTGCCGAGCTCTCCAGGCTTTCCCGCAGCCTCGCGGCGCTCATCGGCGCCATGCGCCGGCCGGCTGCGGCCAGCGCAGGTGAGACCTTCCTCGCGGACTGACGCCGCACGCGCGGACGGCGCCGATTTGCATTTCCGGGAATGTATTTTATATTGCCGGCAATGCATCGGTTCTGACACGCCGCCTGCAGGCGCGCTTCGAGCGCT
>DASZYK010000342.1:0-1894 GCA_035545455.1 Steroidobacteraceae bacterium | reverse complement strand
CGTGGCCGAAGCGGCGCCGGGCACGCCGTGCAGGGCCCGATACAGCCTTCCCGTCGGCTGAGTGCCCATCTCCCGGAGCATACGCGTCCCGAGCTCGTACTGGCGCGCAGCCTCCTCGGCTCGCCCCAGCGCGACCAGCAGCCGGATCAGCGCCGCGCGCGCTGCTTCGTCGTAGGGCGCGAGCGCGACGAGCGCGTGCGCGTGCACCAGTGCGCGTGGCGGGTCGGCCGAGAGCCGCGTGACGAGTGCATTGAGGACGGCCGTCTGTGCCCGGCTCGCGTGCTCGCGCTCCGCGATACACCAGGCATGGAACTGGTGGAAGCTCGAGAGATCGAGACCCTCGAGAAAATTGCCGCGGTAGCGGGCGGAGGCGTCCTCGAGCGTCTCGACGGACGCCGCCGCTAGGCCGCTCTCCGCCAGCGCCTTGAGGGCCGCTACGTCGACGGCGACGTCCGTAGCGTCCAGCCGCACGCTGAGGCGGTCGGCCACGAGACGGCGCCTGGCCGCATCGTCCACGAGGCGCCGGAGCTTCGACAGGCTCCAGCGCAGGGAGCCGCGGGGATCGTCGGGGACTTCCCAGAGCAGCTCGCAGAGATGCTCCCGGTTGAAGGCGCGCGGATTCAGGGCGAGATAGGCGAGCAGCGCGCGCGTCTTGCGGGACGGAGGCAGCTCCAGGGCATCGCCGTCCCTGAGGACGGTGAGATCGCCGAGGAAGTTGAACTCGAGGGCCATGGCTCGACCGGCGATGCAGCCGCCGCTGGCCCGGAAAATACCACGGCCGGGCCAAAAAACCACGCTTATTCCAACGTCCGCTCCCTCGCTCCGGGCCGACACTGCGCCCCAGCCAAGAAACGAAACCGCGAGGACGAGACCATGGCGCGCTACGACAACATTCTCGATACCATCGGCAATACGCCGCTGGTCAAGCTGCAAAAGCTCGGTCCGCCGGGCGTCAACCTCTACGTCAAGGTCGAGTCCTTCAACCCGATGGGCTCGATCAAAGACCGCATGGCACACGCGCTCATCGAGGACGCGGAGCGGCGCGGGGTGCTGCGGCCGGGTCAGACGGTCATCGAGGCGACGAGCGGCAACACCGGCATCAGCCTCGCGATGGTGTGCGCCCGGAAGGGCTATCCGCTCGTCGTCACGATGGCCGAGAGCTTCAGCATCGAGCGGCGCAAGCTCCTGCGCTTCCTGGGCGCCAGGGTCGTACTCACGCCGGCCTCCGAAAAGGGGACGGGCATGCTGGCCAAGGCCGTCGAGCTCGCCGAGCGGCACGGCTGGTTCCTGTGCCGGCAGTTCGACAACGAGGCGAATGCCGAGGTGCACAGCCGCACGACGGCCCAGGAGATCCTCGCCGACCTCGCGGGCGAAACGGTCGACTTCTGGGTCTCCGGTTTCGGCACCGGCGGCACGTTGAAGGGCGTGGCGCGGGCCCTGAAGCAGGCGAATCGCTCGACGCGCATCATCGCGGCCGAGCCCGACAACGCGCAAATCCTCGGCAGCGGTATCCCGCAGCCGCGCGGCGCGGACGGGCGCCCGAGCGCGAGCCATCCACGGTTCCGGCCGCATCTCATGCAGGGCTGGAGCCCCGACTTCATCTCGCGGCTCACGGAGGAGGCCCTCGCGGCCGGCCTGGTCGATGAGGTGGTGCCGGTCGCGGGCGCGGAGGCGATGCGCCTCGCGCGCGAGCTCGCGTGCCGCGAAGGCATCTTCGCCGGCACCTCGAGCGGAGCGACGCTCGCGGCGGCGCTCGAAGTTGCGCGCCGCTCTCCCGCCGGCACGAACATCGTCTGCATGCTGCCGGACACGGGCGAGCGCTACCTCTCGACGCCGCTCTTCGACCAAATCGGTGAGGACATGACCGACGAGGAGCTCGAGCTCTCGCGCTCGA
>DASZYK010000341.1:0-5097 GCA_035545455.1 Steroidobacteraceae bacterium | reverse complement strand
CCGGCGGCATGCTGGAGCGGCTCGCGGGGCTGCCGGAGTCGACGCGCAAGATCCTGATCCACGTCAACAACACCAACCCGATCCTCGACGAGGACTCCCCCGAGCGGGCCGAGCTCGGCCGGCGCGGGGTCGAGGTCGCCTGGGACGGCCTGGAGATCGACCTATGAGCGTGGCCCCCTTGAGTCTCGCGGAATTCGAGCATGAGCTGCGCGGAAAGGGCCGCGGCTATCACATCCACCATCCGTTCAACGTGATGCTGAACTCCGGCCGCGCGCGGCCGGAGCAGATCCGCGGCTGGGTGGCCAACCGCTTCTACTATCAGATCAACATCCCGATCAAGGACGCCGCGATCATGGCCAACTGCGACGATCGCGGCGTGCGGCGCCACTGGGTGCAGCGCATTCTGGACCACGACGGCTACGGCGATGATCCGGGAGGGATTGAATCGTGGCTGCGGCTCGCGGAGGCCGTCGGCCTGGAGCGCGCGCGGGTCGAGAGCCTGACGGACCTCCTCCCCGGCGTGCGCTTCGCGGTCGACGCCTATGTCAACTTCGCCCGCCGTGCGCCGTGGCACGAGGCGGCCTGCGCCGCGCTGACCGAGCTCTTCGCGCCGCAGATCCACAAGCAGCGCCTCGCCGGATGGCCCGACCATTACCCATGGATCGACCGCGCCGGGCTGCACTACTTTCAGAGCCGCCTGAGCATGGCCAGCCGTGACGCCGAGCACGCCCTGGCGGCGACCCTCGAGCGCTTCGGCACGCGCGCCGAGCAGGAGCGCGCGCTCGAGATCCTGCAGTTCAAGCTCGATGTGCTCTGGCAGATGAACGACGCGATGGCACTGAAATATGGCGTCCAATGAGTCCGCCGCGGTGACGGGGATCGTCGACACGGCGGCGCGCCCGGCGATCGGCGGGGGCTTCCGCCTGCAATGGGAGCCCGCGCAGGAGGCGCACGTGCTGCTCTATCCCGAGGGGATGGTGCAGCTCAACGGCAGCGCCGCGGCGATCCTGACACGGTGTGACGGCGTGCGGACCGTCGCCGACATCGTGGCGGACCTGGAGCGGACGTATTCCGCCACCGGACTGTCGCCGGACGTCTGCGCGTTCATCGCCCTTGCAGTGGAGCGAGCCTGGGTGGAGCTGCTGCCGTGAGCGATCCGATGCCCGTGACGGTCCCCCCGCAGGGGCGGAGCGAAGGCCGGCCGGGACCCGAGCCCGGGCGTCCCGGACCGCCGCTGTGGCTGCTCCTCGAGCTCACCTACCGCTGCCCGCTCCACTGCGTGTTCTGCTACAACCCGACGGATCTCGAGCACATCGGCCGCGAGCTCGAGACGGCGGAGTGGCTGCGCGTTCTCGAGGAGGCGCGGGCGCTGGGGTCGGTGCAGCTCGGCCTTTCCGGCGGCGAGCCGCTCGTCCGCGAGGATCTCGAGACGATCGTCGCCGCCGCGCACCGGCTCGGCTTCTACACCAATCTCATCACCTCGGGTGTAGGCCTCACGGAGCCGCGCCTGGCGGCGCTCAGGGAGGCCGGGCTCGATCACATCCAGCTCTCCTTCCAGGACAGCACGCGCCGCATGAACGACTTCCTGAGCAGCACCCGCACCTTCGAGCTGAAGTCGCGGGTGGCGGCGCTCATCAAGAAATACCGCTTTCCCATGGTGCTCAACGTGGTCCTGCACCGCCTCAACATCGATCACGTGGAGGAGATCCTGGGCATGGCCGAGCGGATGGGCGCGGACTACGTCGAGCTTGCCAACACCCAGTATTACGGCTGGGCGTGGCGCAACCGCGCGCAGCTCCTGCCGAGCCGCGCACAGCTGCAGCGCGCGGAGGAGATCACCGCGCGCTTTCGCGAGCGGGTCGGATCGCGCATGCGGATCCTCTTCGTCGTGCCCGATTATTTCGAGACACGGCCGAAGCCGTGCATGGGCGGCCTGGGGCGCGTTTTCCTCAGCATCGCGCCGGACGGCGTGGCCCTGCCCTGCCAGTCGGCGCGGATGCTGCCCGGGCTGGCCTTTCCGAGCGTGCGCGAGGCGAGCGTCCGCTCCATCTGGTACGAATCTCCCGCGTTCAACCGCTACCGCGGCGAGACCTGGATGAGGGAGCCGTGCCGCAGCTGCCCGGAGCGCGGACGGGACTTCGGGGGTTGCCGCTGCCAGGCCTATCTCATGACGGGCGATGCGGCCAACGCCGATCCGGTCTGCGCCCTCTCGCCGCACCATCATCTGGTGACCGAGGCAGTGGCGCGAGCTGACCGCGGGGAGATCCCCGCCGCGGAGCCTCTCGTCTTCCGCGATCACCGCGCGCGGGAATAGCGGTTGCTCGGTGTGCGGCGTGCGCACACCTGATCCGCACCCGACTCCGGAGGTCGAGGCTGAGCGCAAGGAGCCAGGCCGCGGCCGCGGCGCGCGTACCCCGAGCGAGATTCCGCGAGCGGGCTGGCGCGACATTCTGCTGCGCGTCTGGCGGAGGATCGGCGAAGACAACCTCGCCCTCGTCGCCTCCGGCGTCGCTCTCAACACCCTGCTCGCGGTGTTTCCGGCCATGGCGGTGCTGGCGTCGGTCTACGGAATGTTCGCTTCACCGGCGCAGGTGGGGAGGGAGATAGCGCCGTTCTACGGCATCCTGCCGCACGATGCGGCCAGCATCATCCAGACTCAGCTCGAGGCTCTGGCCCAGCCCCGCAACCAGACGCTCGGCATCGGCGCCATCGTCAGCTTCATCGTCTCGATCTACTATTCCAGCCAGGGGGTCTCGGCGCTCATGTCCGCGACCAACATCGCCTACAGCGAGCGCGAGCGCCGCGGCTTCATCAGGCTGGTCCTGGTCGCGGCCGGGTTCGCGTTGGGCGCGGTGGTGGGCTTCGTGCTGATGCTGCTGCTCACGATCGCCGTCCCGCTGGCGCTCGAGCGCCTGCCGATGCCGGGTTTCGTGAGCATGGCCGTGCTCGTGGTCCGCTGGATCCTGCTCTGGCTGTTCGCGATATTGGGCCTCGCCATCGTCTACCGTTACGCGCCTTCGCGGCAGAACGCGCAGTGGCGCTGGGTGAGCTGGGGCTCGGCCGTCGCCGCCACGCTCTGGCTGGCGGCGAGCTTTCTTTTCTCGCTCTACGTGCGCGATTTCGGCAGCTACGGCAAGACTTACGGCGCCCTGGGCGGTGTGATCGTGCTCATCATGTGGTTTTATCTGCAGGGCTTCGCGATCGTGCTGGGCGCGGCATTCAACGCCGAGACCGAGCACCAGACCGCCGTGGATACCACCAACGGGCCCCCGGCCCCCATGGGTGAGCGCGGCGCCTACGTGGCGGACACGCTGGGCCCGCGGCCAAAGTGATACATTCCGCCGCATGGCGGTACGACCGGTACTCAAGATGGGCGAGCCGCTGCTCAGGCAGGTGGCCGCCCCGGTGCAGCGCTTCGACGCGGAGCTCCAAGCTCTCGTCGCCGACATGAACGACACCATGCGGGCGCTGAGCGGCGCGGGCCTCGCGGCCCCGCAGATCGGGGTGGGCCTGCGTGTCGTCATCTTCGAGGTGACTTCCAACCCGCGCTACCCGGACGTCGCGCCGATCCCCTACACGGTACTCGTGAATCCCGAGCTGACGCCCCTCGGCGAAAGCCAGGAGGAAGGCTGGGAAGGCTGCCTGTCGGTCCCGGGTCTGCGGGGACTCGTGCCGCGGTTCACCCGGTTGCGCTATCGCGGGCACGACATCGAGGGGGCACCGATCGACCGCACGGTCTCGGGCTTCCACGCCCGGGTGGTGCAGCACGAGGTCGATCACCTCGACGGCATCCTCTATCCCCAGCGCATGCGCGACCTGCGGAACTTCGGCTTCGAGGACGCGCTCATAGGGCAGATGAGGCCGATGCCGGACTGAGCGGGGCGCTGCCCCGGGGAGGCCAGCCTCGCGGCTGGCGCCGCAGGCCATGCGGCTGACGTGCATACGCGCGGCGGGTGCCGCTCATTCGCCGACGAGCGGGAGTCCTGACCCGAGTGCCGAGCCCTTCCCCTCTCCGCCGCAACCTGCCGATCTGGGCGTTCGCGCTGACGCTCGCCGTCCTCTTTGGCGGGGCGCTCACCGGCTATCTCAATGCGAGACACCTGATCATGAACGAGCGGCTGGCGGCCCACTCGGACGATGCGATCGTCGATCTGACGGGTCTCCTCGCCGCGCTGCAGAACGCCGAGACCAGCCAGCGCGGCTATCTTCTCACCGGAAGGGATGCCCAGCTGCGCTCCTACAAGGATGCCTCGACGCGCATCCAGGAGGAGATCGCGGCACTGAGGCGGACGGTGAAGACGAGCGCGCGACAGCAGGCGCGCCTGGGGCTGCTGCGCCAGGAAATCGCGCAGAAGCTGGCGCAGCTCGATCGGACGATCGCGCTCGAGAGAGCGGGCGATCCCGCCGCGGCTGTGGCGATCGTCCGCACCGGAGCTGCGCGGGCGCTGACGCGCGAGATCCGTGAGCAGATCGCAGCGATGCGGACCGCCGAAGACGCGCTGCTCGAGCAGCGGGCGAGCGACTCGGAGCGCCGCTCGCAGGCAACGATCGTCGCCATCGTGGCACCGACCCTGATCGGGGCCATCCTCCTCGGACTGGTGTTCTACCTCAGCAATCGAAGAATGGCCGAGCTCAGGGAAGCCGATCGCCACAAGGACGAGTTCCTCGCGCTGCTCGCCCATGAGCTGCGGGGTCCCTTGGCGCCGCTGCGCAACGGTCTCGAGCTCATCAAGCGCAGCGAGGCCGAGACGCTGCGCCAGCGGGCCTGTGCTCTGATGGAGCGGCAGCTCGAGCAGCTGATCGGCCTCGTGAACGATCTGCTCGATGCCAGCCGCGTCGCCCGGGGCAAGATCGAGCTCCACAGAGCTCTCGTCGAGATCGGCGCATCGGTCCGGGAGGTCGCCGAGGTCGAGCGCCCCCTGGCGGAGGCGGCAGGTCTTCAGCTCGAGGCGATCTTGCCGGGGGAGCCGCTCTTCGTGCACGGCGATCCGATGCGCCTGACCCAGGTCTTTCGCAACCTCCTCCAGAACGCGCGCAAGTACACCGAGACGGGCGGACGCATCGACATCAGGCTCGCGGCGGAGCACGGCCAGGCGG
>DASZYK010000340.1:0-4345 GCA_035545455.1 Steroidobacteraceae bacterium | reverse complement strand
GAGCGTGTACGGGCTGTGGGACTGCCCCGAGGGCCTCATCCAGCGGTTCCTTCGCGAGGCCGTGAGAGCCTGCGGCGCGGTGCTGGAGCACTGTGTCGCCGAAATGACACGCGAGCAGTTGCTGTGGGTCGATTTCGAGGCGCTGCAGACCGACCCGCAGCGCGTGCTGCGGCAGATCCTGCAGTTCGCCGGCGGCAGACCCGGCCGCAGCGAGAACTCGCTCACCGCGGACATCGAGACGGCGCTTGCGTCGGTGCCCATCCACCGCGGGGAGCGTGCGGCCATGCCCGACGACGAGTTCGTGCTGCAGCTCGATCGGGTGATGCGCGCCGCGCGGCGCCGGTTCGGCGAGGGGGAAGGCTGACGGGTACAGCCCTTGCTCAACGTGGCCCATGAAGCGTACGACCCTCATCGGAATGATCGCTGTCGTCGCCCTGCTCGCGTGCATGCCGATGCGGCCTGCCTACGCGTACATCGATCCGAACTCGGCGGGCGCCCTCTACCAGTTCCTCTTCCCGCTGCTCGTCGCGATCGGCTCCGCCTTCGCCTTCCTGCGACGCACGATAGTGCGTGCCTGTACCAAGTTGGCGCACGCGGTGGTTGCGATCGTGCGCGGCGACCGCGACAAGGGTGCGCAGGAGAGGCGGCGCCCGAGCGGACATGCGGAATGATCTACGGGGATGGCGTGTCGCCGCCCTGCCTTGCCTCGCGGTCCTCGGCATCGCGCTGCCGCTGACGTTCGCCAGTCACAGCGATCAGTTTCTCTACGACTTTCACGCCATCGATCTGCTGCCGCTCTACGCGACCGCCTGGGTCATCCTCGCGGCCGTGGCGGTACCCTTCTGGATCGTGGCGGCCGCCGCGCTGCGGGGTCTCGAGGCGATGCGCCGCCCGCCCGCTCTACTCATCGCCGACGCGCTGCGCGCGATCCTGCTCGCGCTGGCGGCGGCCATCGTCGCTGCAACGCTGATTCGCTGCCTGCGGACATGGCTGGGGACCTTCGGCGGGGGGCTTCCCCTGTCAGCCAACGCGGCGCTGATCGTCGCGCTGCTGGCGGGAGTGGTCGCGGCGGCCACCGCGGCCGGCCGGAGCGCGTTGCGCGCAATCGTGCCGGTCGCGGCCGCGTGCACGGTGGCCGGGCTGCTGTCAGTTGCCAGCCTGCCCGCCTTCGGCTGGCGGCACGAAGCGGCAACGGCGGTTTCGCTTCCGGCCGCAAGCACCGGCGCCGCGTCGGCTCAGGAACCGGTCTCCGGTCACGCCATGCCCGTCGCGACCTCGGCCGCCCTGCCGGCCGAACGCCGCCCCAACATCATCCTCCTGACGATCGACGCGCTCTCCGCGCCGCACATGTCTCTCTACGGGTATGCGCGGCCGACGACACCCGAGCTGACGCAGTTCGCGCGCGGCGCGCTGGTATTCGACCGCGCCTACGCGAACGGCAACTACACGACTCCAGGGATAGCCACCATTCTCACCGGTACATTGCCCTGGACGCACCGGGCACTGCAGCTGCCCGTCTGGCCGCTCACCCGCACTCGCCAGGCATCTTTGCCCGCGATGCTGCGACGCGCGGGCTACCGGACCGGCTACGTCTCCACGAATGCGATCGCGGGCGCAGCGAAACAGGGGTTCGGTGAGTATTTCCAGTTTGCGAGCAGCGACCGCACGGGCCGAGTGACCCTGTGCGCCGACGAGCTGTCGAAATACCTGCGATACGTCTGCGCAGCGTCGGAGTTGGCGCCGCTCGAGGAGATGGAGGGGATCGCCGCGACGTTCCGCGGTCCGAGCGACAACCTCGAGCACGACCCGCGCCTCGCCATCGACCCGGCGCTGCGCTGGCTGTCGACCGTGGACCGCAGCAGGCCGATCTTCCTTTGGGTGCATCTCTTCGCCCCCCACGCGCCGTATGCCGCGCCGGAGCCCTGGCTCGGCCGATTCGATGCGTCGCAACGGGACCGGACCGCGGCGAGCACACAGCCGCACTGGGCGTGGCTGCAGTCGCAGCTCTCGCAACGGCAGGTGAGCACTCTCGAGGCCCGGTACGACGAGTCCGTCGCCTACGTCGACTCCTATGCGGGACCGTTCCTGCAGCGCGCCCTTAAGCTCCTGGGACCCGACACCGCCGTGGTATTCACGGCGGATCACGGGGAGAGCTTCGCTCATGGCTACGGCGCCCATACGGGGCCGGGGCTGTACGACGAGATCATCCACATTCCGCTCGTCATCAAGCTCCCGGACGAGACGGCCGGGCGGCGCTGCGACACACCCGCCGAGCAGGCGGACATCGCGCCGACCGTCGCCGCGCTCGCCGGCGTTCCGCCCTCCGCGGACTGGTCAGGGCAGTCGCTGCTGCATGCCTGCAACAGCACGAGCACCTCCGGCCCGCGGCCCGAGCGCGCGATCTTCAGCATGAACTTCGAGCAGAATCCGCGCTTCGCGGCGCTGAAGACCGGCTCGGTCGCGGTGATCGCGGGACGCTGGAAGCTCATCCACTACATGGGCCGGCTGCATTATCCTTACATGCCGCCACTGCACGATGAGCTTTACGACCTGGCCGCCGATCCCGGTGAGCAGACCAATCTCGCCGCGCGCCACCCCGCGACGGCCCGCCGGCTGCGCGGCCTGATCGATGATGAAATGGCGCGGCACGGCGGGCGAGTGATGCCGGGCATGCCCGCCTCGCCGGAGCAACAACGCGCGGCGGCGGCGCAGACCGCCGCCAACATCGCGCCGTAGCGCCGGGCAAGCGCTGCGGCGGCCCGACTCATCGAGGGGAGCCAGCGCATGCGACTGCTCTACGTCGACATCGACACCCTGCGCGCCGACCATCTCGGCTGCTACGGCTATCACCGCCGGACGAGTCCCAACATCGACGGCATCGCGGCCGCCGGCATGGTGCTCGAAAACGTCTACGCCTCCGACGTCCCCTGTCTGCCGAGCCGGACCGCCCTCCTCACCGGCCGCTTCGGAATCCACAACGGCGTGGTCAACCATGGCGGCACCGACGCCGACCCGGTGATCGACGGCGCGGGGCGGGGGTTCTTCTCCCGCCTCCATCTCGATTCCTTTCCCAACCGGCTGAAGCAGGCGGGGCTGCGGACCGTGACGATCAGCTCGTTCGCGCACCGTCACTCCGCCTTCCACTGGTACGCGGGCTTTGACGAAGCCTACAACGTGGGGAAGTACGGGATGGAGACGGCGGAGGAGGTGTATGCCCTTGCTGACGACTGGCTAAGACGGCGCGGCAAGGAGGACGGCTGGTTCCTCCACGTGCATCTGTGGGACCCTCACGCGCCGTATCGCGCCGCGGCTTCCTACGGAGAGCCGTTCCGGGACTCGCCGCCTCCGGCATGGCTGACGGAGGAAGTGCGTGCCCGGCACTGGGAGGGCTGCGGCCCGCACTGCGCGCGCGAGGGACGCGGCTTCCGCCCCAACGAATACGACCGCGCGCACTACCCGCGGCAACCGCAGGAGATGATCGACATGACGGCGGTGCGCGCGATGTTCGACGGCTACGACGTCGGCGTCCTCGCAGCCGATCGGTGCGTGGGCAGACTGCTGGAGCTGCTGGGCGAGCTCGGGGTCGAGGCGGATACGGCGATCATGATCTCCGCCGATCACGGCGAGACCCTCGGTGAGCTCAACATCTATTGCGATCATCAGACCGCCGATGAGCATACGACCCACGTTCCCTTGATCCTCCGATGGCCGGGGCTCGGCGCGGGCCGGCGCCGCGCGCTGCACTACCAGATCGACGTCACCGCAACGCTGCTCGAGCTCCTGGGGCAGGACGTACCCCAGAGCTGGGACGGACGCTCCTTCGCCGCGACGCTCCGGGCGGGAGCGGACGCCGGTCGGGACCACCTGATCGTGTCCCAGGGGGCGTGGACGTGTCAGCGGGGCGTGCGCTTCGATGACTGGATGCTGATCAGCACTCTGCATGGCGGCTACCACCTGTTCGATGACCCGATGCTGTTCGACCTCGCGGGCGATCCCTTCGAGCAGCGGAATCTGGCGGCGGAGCGTCCCGAGGCCGTGTCCCGGGGCCTGACGCTGCTCTCGAGCTGGCACGGCGCCATGGTGCGACATGCCGCGCGCGGCCGCGATCCGCTGGAGAACGTGGTGCGGGAAGGCGGGCCCTTTCACGTGCGGGGGGAGCTGCCGGCCTACCTCGAGCGGTTGCGCGCGACGGGCCGTGCCGGGCTGGCGGCGGCGCTGGCAGAAAAGTACCGGTGAGGCCTCAGGGCGCGCGCCGCCAGGCGCGGACGAACTCCTGCAGCCCTGCCGCATCGAGATCGGAAACGGCCGACAGCGACATGCCGTTCGCCATCCAGTGCACGACGTT
>DASZYK010000339.1:0-2856 GCA_035545455.1 Steroidobacteraceae bacterium | reverse complement strand
ACGGCCGCGGTGCGGGAAGCGCTGAATCATCTCGCCGGCGAGGTCGCGCGCCACGCGCATGGCGCCGCCGCCGACATTCTCGAGGTGACGCTGGTCGGCAATCCGATCATGCACCACCTGCTGCTCGGCATCGACCCGGTGGAGCTCGGCGGCGCGCCCTTCGCGCTCGCGACCGACGAGGCGGCGGTGATACGGGCCAAAGACATCGGCCTGTCCTTGCATGCCGGCGCGCGAGCGTACGTGTTGCCCTGTGTGGCGGGCCATGTCGGGGCGGACACCGCCGGCATGATCCTCGCCGAGCGGCCCGACCTGGGCGATGCCGTGACGCTGCTGGTCGATGTCGGCACCAACGCCGAGATCGTGTTGGGCAACCGGGAGCGACTCCTCGCCTGCTCGAGCCCCACGGGCCCGGCGTTCGAGGGCGCGCAGATCAGCTGCGGCCAGCGCGCCGCGCCCGGGGCGATCGAGCGGGTACGAATCGATCCGGCGACGCTCGAGCCGAGATTCAAGGTCATCGGCTCCGAGCTCTGGTCGGACCAGCCGGGCTTCGAGGAGTCCGTCGAGGCCACCGGGGTCACGGGGATCTGCGGCTCGGGCATCATCGACGTCATCGCCGAGATGTACCTGGCGGGCATCATCAGCCAGGACGGTGTGGTGGACGGAGAGCTCGCCGCGCGCAGCCCGCGCGTGGTGCCAATGGGGCGCACCTTCGGCTACGTCGTCTATCAGGGTGCGCAGACACTCACGGTGACTCAGAACGATGTTCGCGCCATCCAACTCGCCAAGGCGGCTCTCTACGCCGGCATCCGCCTGCTGATGGACCGCTTCGGCGCCGAGCACGTCGACCGCATCCGGCTCGCGGGGGCATTCGGCTCGCACATCGACGTCAAGTACGCGATGGTGCTCGGGATGATCCCGGACTGTGACCTGTCACAGGTCTCCTCCGCGGGCAATGCCGCGGGGACCGGAGCGCGCATCGCGCTCCTCGACAGGAGCTCCCGGCCTGCGATCGAGGGGCTCGTGCACGCCGTGCAGAAGGTCGAGACCGCGATCGAGCCCCGGTTCCAGAGCCACTTCGTCGAGGCGATGGGAATTCCCCACTCGACCGCGCAATACATTCACCTGCGCAAAGCGGTCAGCCTGCCGGAGCCGAAGGCCCCGGCTGCGCGCGCCGGCGCGCGGGGCGCGCGACGCCGGCCCGCGCGCTCCGTTTGAGAAGCTCGCTCGAGCCTGCCATCCGCTGCCCCCGTGATGTCAGAAAACTGCGATTGCCCTCAGAGGGTGTCGGGCGGTTGCGCCCGTCCCGTTGCCGGCCGGCCTGTCGCGCGTGAGCGCACGGTGGCCTCCGCGAGATAATCGTCGGAGGAGCCCGAGGAAGCGCGACGCTCGATGACGGATGTCTCGACATGCGGATCCATTGCGCCTGCGCGCTGCGCCGCCGCGAGCGCGAGCCGGCGCGAGACCTCCCTGGCCAGCGAGATCGCCTCCTCGGCCCGGTCGAAATCCCGGATGCCCGCCGGGTCGTGCACCCGAAACACCTTGTACTCCGGCTGGTTCACCAGCACATCCACGCTCTCCGACACGACGCCCACCACCGCGCCCACCGCATTGCACACCGCGGCATGCTCCGGGACGGCCAGGCGAGCCCCGAGACGGCGCGCGACCTCGGGATAAAACGCCGCCGCCGGAGCGCCGATGGCCACGAGCGGGCTCGCCATTCGCGGCTGGATATCGATGAGACTCGAGACCTGCCTCCCCTCCACGGTGCGCTCGATGAGGACGCCGAGCGGTCCCCAGCGCCCGTCGTGCGGCTCGACTCCAGGATCCTGCGCCAGCGCGCTTTCCAACACCACGCGCGCCGACTGGCGTATCACCTGCTCGTAGACCCGCTCGCAGAGCGCCTCGGGGCTGTCCTTGCCCTTGCGCGCGGTCACGTTGCGCTCCTCGGTGGCGAGGATGGCCGCGCCGAGCCTTGCCGCATCGCGGCTCCACCCGGCCTGACGATCGAGCACGTGCAGCGCATCGCTCGGGGTGAATCCCGCGAGAGTCGCCAGCCCGCGGTCCACCAGGCGGCGCAGCGCCCCGACGCCCTGCGGGGTGCGCGCCACCTCATCGAGCCGCCGAGGCGCGGGGCCAAGCGCCTCCCAGACTCTCAGCTCCAGCCGGTCGAGATCCGGCTCCGCCTCGCGCCCGGGGTTGCGATGGCCGAACTGGCCGGCAAACGCCGGCAGCCGCTCGGCGGCGGCGAGCCGGGTCAGCTCCGTCATGACCTCCGGGAACTGATGGGCGAGCAGGCTGAGCGGCATCACCCGGCGCGGCCCGACCTTCAGGCGCGCCTCCCGGTCGAAATGGACCTCGCTGTCCCCGCCCAGGCCGCATGTGCGCACGTCGATCGCTTCGACCATCGTCCGCCAGCCGCCGATGACCGCGCCATCGGAGCGCACCACCGGACGCTCGTCGACGATGATCGCGACGTCGGTGGTGGTACCCCCCATATCGGCGACCGTGAAGCCCTTGAGCCCGGTGAGGAATGCCGCGCCCACGACACTCGCCGCCGGGCCGGAGAGTATCGTCTCGACCGGATACTCGAGGGCGACCTCCGCCCGCATCAGGGTCCCGTCTCCCTTGACGACCATCAGCGGAGCGCCGATCGCTTCGCGCGCGAGCGTCCGGCTCACGGCATCGAGCAGGTGACGGATCTGCGGCACCAGGCGGGCATTGAGCGCGGCGGTCAGCGCCCGCTTGGGCGCATTCAATCGCGCGCTCAGCTCGTGGCTGCACGTGACCGGCTTGCCCGAGAGCGCCCGGATGCGCTCGCGCGCGCGCAGCTCGTGCTCGGGGTTGCGCACCGAGAAC
>DASZYK010000338.1:0-2639 GCA_035545455.1 Steroidobacteraceae bacterium | reverse complement strand
CATTCCCTGCTCACTTCAGCCGCGATCGCCCGCGGTCCGATGCCGCCGATCTCGAACATTGCGGTCTGGCACACGATCGCTCTCGAGTTGCTCATCTTCTGCGTCCTGACTCCCTTTCTGCGCGTTCGCGGCTGGACGTTGGGCCGGCTGGGGATTCGGCCATCCCTCCGAGGTTGTCTGGACGGAGTCGTGCTGGCGATTGCCGCGTATGCACTCTACTTCGGGCTCGCAGTGACCGTGGCCAGCGTCTGGCCGGCGGTAGCCCATGCGCTGGCACAGACGCGCCTGGTGGGCCACGGGCTTTCGTGGGCCGCGATCGCCGCCGGCTCCATCATCAATCCCTTCTACGAAGAGATATTCGTGTGCGGCTACGTGATTTCGGTGCTCACGGAGCGGCGCGCCGGGGCGGCAATGGCGCTACCGGGGTCGATGCGGCAAGACGGGACGGAGGCGGTCGGAGGCGATCTCTCGAGCGCGGGGCGCCCATATTCCGCGCAGGCGGCCGGTCTGGCGACCGCGGTCAACGTGAGCGCCGCGATCCGGCTTTCCTGTCACCTCTATCAGGGCGTCGCGGGCGTGCTGACGGCGGTTCCGGTGGGGTTGCTGTTTGGAGCCTGGTTTGCGCGCACGCGGCGGCTCTGGCCGCTGATCGTGGCGCACGCCGTGCTCGATCTCGTCGCCCTCGCGGCGGGGGCGCGATAGGCCCTTCAGCCTCGGGAGGCGAGGAAGGGGGAGGAGTGCAGCCACCTGGGATCGGGGTAGTACCCGACCAGCACCGTGCTGCCGCGAATCAGCTTCACGAGCTCGCTCTCCACCTTGCGGCTGAGGACGAAGCAACCCCAGCTGAGGCCCATGCGGCCGTGCTGCTGCGCAAAAGTCTTGCTGACGTACCAGGCGCTGTGGATGACGATGTCGCGGCTGTACGCGGCGCCGTTGAATTCAGGGTCCAGCCCGTGCAGCCGCAGCGAGTAACCATGCTTGCCGTAGTAGGTGTCGCCGGTCAGATATACACCCAGGCTGCTCGCATCCGTGCCGGGCGCGTTCGAGAAATGGGTCGCGTACTTGAGTCCGCTGCCCTTGCCGTGCGCGACATAGGTGTAGAAGAGCACCTTCCCGGTCCGCACATCGGCGACCACCAGGCGCCTCCTGTCGGACGGCAGCGAGTAGTCGACGACCGTGACGAGCGGCTTGTCGGTCAGATGCTCCTGCCTGGCGCGCAGATAGGCGCTGATGGCAGTCAGGATGGCCCCGGTGCTGATGTTGGGGGCCTGGGCATGAATCGATTCGGCGAGGGAGTCCGGCGGTGCCGCGGCGCGCAGCTCGGCGTGAGCCGGGAGCCCGACAAACAGGGCGACGGCCGCAAGCAGGGCGGATCGGCGAGCGCTCGTCCGCCAGGGCGCCATCACGCATCGACGCTCATGCTTCATCGGCTGTTGCCGCCACGGGAGGATCGGAGCCGGCATTATGGCACGGAAGCGTATGAGCGAAGCGACGCACTGCCCGCTTTGCGCACTGGCGACCGGCGGCTCGGGTGCCTCGTCACCGCCGCCCCCTGTTTCACGCGCCATGACAGGGATGGTCGATACTGTCGAGGCAGTCTCCGCCTTCGATCTGAACGGTGGCGTGCGCGGTGGAATCGTGCTCGCGCAGACGCCGAAGAATCCCCTGCAGGGCGGCCTGCTGGTCGGCGCGAGGGTCGACCGTCGCATGCAGGGTGACGACGGGAGCCTCGCCCGTCAGCGACCAGACGTGCAGGTGGTGCACGTCCCTGACGCCCGAGACCTGAGCCAGGTCGTGCGCGAGGCCATCAGGGTCCAGCGCCGGCGGCGTGCCTTGCAGCAGGACGTGTCCGGCCTCGCGCGTCAGCCGCCAGCCGGAGCGCATGATCAGGAGCGACACCAGGAGGGAGAGGATCGGGTCCGCCACTCGCCACCCGAGCTCGAGGATCAACAGCGCGGCGCCGCAGGCCGCCGCCGAGCCGAGCAGATCGCTGAATACGTGGGCGCGGGCGCCACGCTCGTTGAGCGAGCTGGTGCCGGAGAGGGTGATGAACGCCGCGAGGTTGGCCGCGCCGCCGATCAGCGCAATGATCAGCATCACTTTGCCGTCGACTGCCGGCGGCGCCATGAGGCGCCGGATGGCCTCGATCATCACCCACACGGTGAGTGCGAGCAGCATCAGCCCGTTCGTGTAGGCCGCGAGTGTCTGATACCTGGCCGAGCCGTAGGTGTGCCGTGCGTCCGCCGGACGAAGGCTGGCGCGGATGGCGAGGAGCGCAAGCAGCAGCGAGCCGACGTCCGCCAGCATGTGGCCCGCCTCGGCGAGCAGCGCGAGCGAATTGGCGAGCCATCCGCCGAGCGCCTCGATGGCCGTGAAGGTGCTCAGGATGCCGAGCGTCAGCAGCAGGCGGCGCTCGCTCCCGCCGCGACTGTGATCGTGGCCGTGAGGGTGATCGTGAGCGTGGCCGTGCCCAGCGGAATGCGAATGATCACGCGCCATGACGGTCGTTGAGTTCCGGAGCCTGAGTTGAGCCGACTGCCACGGGAGCCTATTCTAAAAGCTCCAGTGACTGGAGCTTCAAGCATGACTGACCTGCCGATGTCCATTGGCAAGCTCGCCCGCAGCGCCGGCTGCAAGGT
>DASZYK010000337.1:0-4156 GCA_035545455.1 Steroidobacteraceae bacterium | reverse complement strand
AGGCGCTTTGGCCGGAGTCTGCGGTTTCACTGGCGCGGCTTCGGCGGCGGACGGCTTGCCTGGAACGGGCAGCGGCCTGATGCTCCGGTCGCCGGTGATCAGCTCGCCCTTGCGCTCCTTCAAGGGCGCCGCCGCGCTGTCATGACGGAACCAGATCAGCATGACCTCGCTGTCGGTGTCGAGGTGCGCGAAGGGAGCGGCGCGCACGTGCGCCAGCGGCTGCACGGCGTCCTTGTGCACCTCCGTCACCCGAGCCACCGGATAGCCCGGCGGGAACACGCCCCCGAGTCCCGAGGTCACCAGCACATCGCCCACGCGGATGTCGGCGTTGGCGGGCAAATACGGCAGGGCGAGCGCCGTCGAGTCGCCGGATCCGACGGCGATCGTTCGCAGCCCCGTGCGTTGGATCTGCACGGGCAGCGCGTGCTCCGGATCGGTGATGAGGATGACTTCCGCGCTCCAGGGACCGACGTGCATCGTCTGACCGACGACGCCCTCGTCGTCCAGCACCGCCTGACTCGCGGTGACCCCGTTGACCGAGCCGCGATCGATGAGCACTCGCTGGCGCACGCTGTCGAGCTGTATGTTGACGATCCTCGCGGGGAGCCAGCGGCTGGCGACCGGAGGCAGCGCGTTGCGCAGCCCGATCAGCGCCGCGTTCTCCTGTGCCAGCGCGTCATAGCGCATGGAGCGCAGCTCCAGATCGCGCAGGCGCGAGCGCAGACGCCGGTTCTCCGCCTCGAGCGCATCGCGGGTGGCGAAGCTGCTCTGCATCCAGCGCCAGGCGGCGATCGGCGAGCTCACGGCGAGCTCCACGGGGTAGGTCGCCGCCTGCAGGACGGAGTGTGCCCGCTCGAGCCAGTCGAAGCGCTGGTCGAGGATCATGAAGGCGATCGAGACGATCGCATACAGCGCGAAGCGGAAGCCGGGCGAGCCTCCGCGCCCCTGCAGCGGTCTACCGGCCCCTGTCGCGAAGCCCGCCACTAACCTTTGAGCGCTCCCGCCGCTACTCGAGCCCGAAGTGACCGGGTCCCATCTCGTCCATGAGCTCGAGGATCCGGCCGCCGCCACGGGCCACGCAGGTCAGCGGATCGTCCGCCACGACGACGGGCAGACCGGTTTCCTCCGTGAGAAGCTTGTCGATATCGCGCAGCAGCGCGCCGCCGCCGGTGAGCACGATGCCGCGCTCGGCGACGTCCGCGCCGAGCTCCGGCGGGGTCTGCTCGAGCGCCTGCTTGACGGCGCTGACGATGTTCTGCAGCGGCTCCTGCAACGCCTCGAGGATCTCGTTGCTGTTCAGCGTGAAGCTGCGGGGCACGCCCTCGGAGAGATTGCGGCCCTTGACCGAGAGCTCGCGCACCTGCTGGCCGGGATAGGCGGAGCCGATCTCGATCTTGATGCGCTCGGCGGTGGCCTCGCCGATGAGAATGCCGTAATTGCGCCGCACGTAGTTCATGATCGCCTCGTCGAAGCGATCGCCGCCGATCCGCGCGGAGTTGGCGTACACAACGCCGTTGAGCGACAGGACCGCGACTTCCGCGGTGCCGCCGCCGATGTCGAGCACCATCGAGCCGCGTGCCTCGTGCACGGGGAGGCCCGCGCCGACCGCGGCGGCCATGGGCTCGCTGACGATGGCGACGTTGCGCGCGCCGGCGCCCTCCGCCGACTCCCGGATCGCGCGCCGCTCCACCTGGGTGGAGCCGAACGGCACGCACACCAGCACCCGCGGGGAAGGCTTCAGCATCCGGTTGCCGTGCACCTTATTAATGAAGAACTGCAGCATCTTCTCCGTATAGGTGAAGTCTGCGATCACCCCGTCCTTCATCGGCCGTACGGCGGTGATGTGGCCCGGCGTACGGCCAAGCATGCTCTTGGCTTCCGCGCCGACGGCGACGATGATCTTGCCGCCCCGGGAGGGCTCGTCCTGTACGGCGACCACGGAAGGCTCATTGAGCACTATCCCCTTGTCGCGGACATAGATCAGAGTGTTGGCCGTCCCCAGGTCGATCGACAAATCGCTGGAGAAATAGCCGCGCAAGCGTTTGAGCATGAAGCGTCCGAAGAGAGGCGACTGCGGGGGACCCCCCGGAAAGTGGCGCGTAATCTAGCAACCGGGGGGACATTCAGCAAGGCAACATGTATGATTTTGCGCTGTTTTTCTCATTCGCCTTTCCACCCCATGTCCCTCACGCGCGCGCAGATCGAAAGCATCGCCCATCTGGCCCGCCTGGAGCTCGAGCCGGCCGAGATCCCCGTCTACCAGGACAGCCTGTCGCGAATCATCGACTTCGTCGGTGAGCTCGACCGCGCCGAGACGGCGGGCGTTGACCCCATGGCGCATCCTCTCCCGGGTCTCACCCAGCGGCTGCGCCCCGATGTGGTGACCGAGCGGGACGCCCACGAGCTCTATCAGGCGGGCGCGCCGCAGGTCGCGGCGGGGCTCTATCTGGTTCCCAAGGTCATCGAGTAATGAGGCGTATCGCGACGTGATTCACAGGAATTCCCTCACGCAGCTCGCCGCGGGCCTGCGCGCCAAGAAGTTCTCGAGCGTGGAGCTCGTGCGCGCCTATCTGCAGCGCATCGAGGCGAGCCAGCCCGCGCTCAACGCCTTCATCTCCGTTACGGGGACCCAGGCGCTGGACGCCGCGGCGGCGGCCGATCGCGACATCGCGGCCGGCCGCGGGGGAGCGCTGGCCGGCGTGCCGATCGGTCACAAGGACCTCTTCTGCACGGCGGGAGTACGCACCTCGTGCGGCTCGCGCATGCTCGACAATGTCGTGTCGCCATACGACGCCACCGTCGTCGCCAAGCTCAAGGCGGCGGGCGCGATCACCCTCGGTAAGCTGAACATGGACGAGTTCGCCATGGGCTCCTCGAACGAGACCAGCTACTACGGTCCGGTCCGCAACCCCTGGAACACGGATTTCGTGCCCGGCGGCTCTTCCGGCGGATCGGCCGCCGCCGTGGCCGCCCGGCTGGTGCCCGCGGCGACGGCGACGGATACCGGCGGCTCGATCCGCCAGCCGGCCGCACTCTGCGGGATCACCGGCATCAAGCCGACTTACGGGCGCGTCTCGCGCTACGGCATGATCGCCTTCGCCTCGAGCCTGGATCAGGGTGGCGTCCTCACGGCGAGCGCCGAGGACGCGGCTCTCATGCTGCGCGAGATGGCGGGGTTCGACCCGAACGATTCCACCAGCGTCGACATGCCCGTGCCGGACTACGTGGCCGCGCTCGATGCGCCGCTTGCGGGCCTGAAGGTCGGCGTCATCAAGGAATTCCTCGACGAGGGGCTCGACCGCGAGTATGAGCGCCGCGTCCGCGAGGCGCTCGCGGTGCTGGAGCGGCTCGGAGCGAGCCTGCGCGAGGTCAGCCTGCCGAACCTCCCGCTCTCGGTTCCCGTCTACTATGTGGTCGCACCGGCGGAGTGCTCTTCGAATCTCGCGCGTTATGACGGGGTGCGGTTCGGCTACCGCTGCAAGGACCCGCGCGACCTTCAGGATCTGTATCGACGCTCGCGGGGAGAGGGCTTCGGGGCCGAGGTCAAGCGCCGCATCATGACGGGCACCTACGTGCTCTCGGCGGGCTACTACGACGCGTACTATCTCAAGGCGCAGCGGGTCCGGCAGCTCATCGCCGCGGATTTCAAGCGCGCCTTCGGCGAGGTCGACGTGCTCGTGGGTCCCACCAGCCCGACGGCCGCCTTTCGCATCGGCGCCAAGATCGCCGACCCCATCACCATGTATCTCAACGACATCTACACCATCGGCGCCAACCTCGCGGGGCTGCCCGCGATGTCGGTCCCCTGCGGCTTCGTTGGAGAGCTGCCCGTCGGCCTGCAGGTCGTGGGCCCGCATTTCGGCGAGGAGCGCATCCTCAATGTCGCGCATCGCTACCAGCTCGAGACCGACTGGCACCTGAAGTGTCCGGAGCGGTACGCATGACGTCCGCAACGACCTGGGAAACGGTCATCGGCCTCGAGATCCACGCCCAGCTCGCCACCCGGTCGAAGATCTTTTCCGGCGCCTCCACGGCGTACGGCGCGCCGCCCAATGCCCAGGCGAGCCTCGTGGACCTCGGCTTCCCCGGCGTGCTGCCGGTGCTGAACGGCGAGGCGGTGCGGATGGCGGTGCGCTTCGGACTGGCGATCGGGGCG
>DASZYK010000336.1:0-23005 GCA_035545455.1 Steroidobacteraceae bacterium | reverse complement strand
CGGGCCACGCCCGAAAGGTAGGATGGCCGCGGCGCGATCCATCTCAGAGGGGCCCGAACGCGTGGTTGAGAACAAGGCTGCCGCGGCAGCCGACAGCGGCATGGAGCACTTCGGCTACAGGGAATCGCTCGCCCGCAGCATCGGGTCGTTCGGCAGCTTCGCCGCCGGCGTCAGTTATATCTCGATACTCACCGGGACCTTCCAGCTCTTCTATTTCGGTTTCGGCACCGCCGGACCGGCGTATCTCTGGTCCTGGCCCATGGTGCTCATCGGTCAGCTGGCCGTCGCGCTGTGCTTCATGGAGCTCGCCGCCAAATACCCGATCGCGGGATCGGTCTACAACTGGTCGAAGATCCTGGGCAGCCGGCTCGTGGGCTGGTCCTCGGGCTGGCTGATGCTCACCGCATCGATCGTCACCCTGTCGGCCGTCGTGCTCGCGCTGCAACTGAATCTGCCGCGGCTGTGGAGCGGCTTCCAGATCATCGGCGACGGCAGCGGCAGCTACGATTTCGCGACCAACGCAGTGATCCTGGGCTCGGTGCTGATCCTCTTCACCACGGTCGTGAACGCGCTCGGTGTCCGGCTGATGGCGATGATCAACAGCGCGGGCGTCTTCATCGAGCTGATCGCCGCCTGCCTGATCGCGCTGTTCCTCGCGATCCACATCAGGCGGGGCCCCGCGGTCTTCTTTTCGACCGGGGGTTACGGCGCCGGCAGCAGCTCGGGCTATCTGAGCGCATTTCTGGTGGCGTCGCTGGCCTCCGGATATGTCATGTACGGATTCGACACGGCCAGCTCGCTCGGCGAGGAGACCCTGGAGCCCCGGCGCACGGCGCCCCGGGCCATCCTGCGGGCCATCCTGGCCTCGTTCGTCATCGGCGGCGCCATCCTGGTGTTTGCCGTCATGGCGGCGCCCGACCTGGCCGATCCCAGGATCGGCAGCAGCAGCGGCGGCCTGCAATACATCATCGAGCAGGTGATGGGAGGTGCTCTGGGGAGAATCTTCCTGGTCTGCATCGTGGTCGCGGTGACGGTGTGCTCGCTCGCCGTGCACACCGCGGCCATCCGCCTGACCTTCGCAATGGCGCGCGACAACGCGCTGCCGTTCGGCGAAAGGCTGGCGCGGGTGAATTCCCAGACGCAGACGCCCATCGTTCCCGCCGTCGTGATCGGCGTCATCGCCGAGCTGATCCTGGTCCTCAACATCGGACAGCCGAAGATCTTCACGGTGCTGACCTCGATCGCCGTCATCATGATCTACATGTCATACCTGCTGGTGACGGTCCCCATGCTGAGGAAGCGCCTGGCGGGGCAATGGCCTCCCGCGGATCTCGCGCCGGGCGGCTACTTCACCATGGGCAGGTGGGGCATGTTGGTCAACATCGTCGCGGTGCTGTGGGGGGCGGGGATGGCGCTCAACCTGGCCTGGCCGCGCGAAGCCGTCTACGGCACGCCCTGGTACAACACCTGGGGCGCATTCGTCTACATTGCCGTCATTTTCGGGGCGGGTCTGTGGTGGTACGCCGTCAAAGGCCGCCATCACATCGGCACGCTGGCGTCGCACACGCTCGGCACGGATGCCGGTCCCCCGCAGGCGGAATCCGAGGACGGCGGCGGCGCCGGCAGCGCCTATCCGGCCGGCGTGGCCGAGCCGGGTATCCAGGAAGGAGGCCGCTAGCGGCGCGGCGCCCGGCTCTGCTCTCGCTCAGCCGCGGTCGGGATCGGCCGAGCGGCGCCGGAAGAGCAGGTAGGCCGCGAATGCCACCGCGATCGAGACCACGCTGGCCCAGAACTGGCTCGCCATGTCCTTGTCGAGGGCCATGGCGGCGAGCACCAGCACCATCGCCACGATCGCCGCGTAGCTCGCCCACGGGAAGAGCCAAACGCGGAGCTCGGGTTTCCCGAGCCCGGCGCGCTCGCGCGCCAGCCGCAGCCGTATCTGCGCCGCACAGGTCACCCCGTAGATCACGACGATCAGCGCGCCCGACGCGTTCACCAGGAAGGCGAATACGGCCGAGGGCGCAAGGTCGTGCGCGAGGATGCCGATGAAGCCGGCGACACTCCCGATGAGGACGGAGCGCGCGGGCACGCGCCGCGAATTGAGCCGCACCAGCGCGCGCGGGGCATCGCCGCGCGCCGCGAGCACGAAGAGAACACGCGAGACGACGTAGAACGAGGAATTGAGGCACGACAGCACGGCCGTCAGGATGATGCCGGTCATGATCTGGGCCGCGTAGGGCACCTTGATCGAGTCGAGCGCAATCACGAAGGGCGATACGCCCGGCGGCACCTTGTCCCACGGCACGATGCAGACGATGAACGCGATGGACCCCAGGTAGAACATGAGGATTCGCCAGACGACGCTCGACACCATCCGCGCCACCGAGCGGGCGGGATCCGGTGACTCGACGGCTGCGATGGTCGCGATTTCCGAGCCCATCATCGAGAAGAAGACCGTCGTGACGGCCGTCACGACCGCGAGCGGACCCTTGGGGAAGAGCCCGCCGTGGGCGCTCCACATCGCGAGCGTGCCCGGATGCGGCCCCAGCGCTCCGAACAGGAACGCCGCACACACCGCGATGAACACGAGGATGGCGGAGACCTTGATCGAGGCGAACCAGAACTCGAATTCCGCATACGAGCGGGTGGACATCAGGTTGACGGCGGTCATGGCCGCCATCAGTGCCGTGCCGATGAGGACCTTGGGGATGCCCGGAAACCACTGCTGCAGGATCACGGCCCCGGCGATGGCCTCCACCGGGATCACGATGATCCAGAAGTACCAGTACAGCCAGCCGACGGTGAAGCCCGCCCAGTCTCCGAACCCCGCGCGCGCGAACTCGGTGAAGGATCGGATGTCGGGTCGGGACACGGCCATCTCGCCCAGGCACCGCATGACGATCAGGACCATCAGCCCGGTGAGCGCGTACGTCATGATCACCATCGGCCCGGTCGCGGCGATCGCGACGCTGCTGCCCACGAAGAGCCCGGCGCCGATGATGCCGCCGATGCTGATCATCGTGACGTGCCGCGGGCGCAGCGTGCGGCTGAGCTCCGGAACCTCGCCCTGTTGGAGAGGATCCGCTCCGGTGCTCATCGTGGTCTCCAGAGTCCCGCTGCTGTCTGCTGGCGTATTCACTTATTCAGGACCCTCTGCTGGTCTCGGTAGGCCTGCCACGCCTGGCCGGTGATGCAGGCGCGAAGCGCGCGGGCGTCCGCTGCGCCCGACAGGACATGGAATTCTTCCGTAGCGGCCGGCGCGAGCACCCCCAGTCATCGGCCCGCGCGCCACTTGAGCATCAGTCGGGCCGACGATCAAGGGCCGCCATGTCGCGTCCGTCATGGCGGCTGTCGTCAGCCTTCTATCGTTTACGCCTGCGCCTCGGCGCCGAGCACCGCCTTGACCTCGAGGAAATCGCGCAGGCCGTACTCGCCCCACTCGCGGCCATTGCCCGAGCGCTTGAAGCCGCCGAACGGAACGCTCATGTCGCCCGGCGCGCCGTTGATCGTCACCCGCCCGGCGCGGATCCTGCGGCCGATGCGGTTGGCGCGCGCGAGGTTGCCCGACCAGATGTAGGCCTGCAGGCCGTACGGGGTGTCGTTGGCGATGCGGACCGCTTCCTCCTCATCGTGATAGGGCAGGATCGCCAGGACGGGCCCGAAGATCTCCTCGCGCGAGATGGTCATGTCGTTGCGCACGCCGGAGAAGATGGTCGGCCGGACGAAATAACCCTTCTCGAGCCCGGGCGGGCGCCCTTCGCCCCCGGCGATGAGCCTGGCGCCCTCCTTGATTCCCTGGGAGATGTAGCGCTGGACGCGCTCGAACTGGATCCCGGAGACGACCGGACCCATTGCTGTGCTCTCCGACGCGGGGTCGCCGACGAGCACCGACTCGGCGGTCTTGCGCGCCAGCGCCTCGACCTCCGCCATGCGCGCGGCGGGCACCAGGAGCCGGGTCGGCGCATTGCAGGACTGGCCGGAATTCTGCAACACGTGCAGCACGCTGGCTTTCACGGCCTTCTCGAAATCGGCATCATCCAACAGAATGTTGGGCGACTTGCCGCCGAGCTCCTGGTGGACGCGCTTGACCGTCTCGGCCGCGGCTTTCGCGACCTCGGTGCCGGCGCGGGTCGAGCCGGTGAAGGAGACCATGTCGACATCCGGGTGCGCGGCGAGCGCCGCGCCGACTTCGGGACCGGTCCCGTTGACGAGATTGAACACACCCGCCGGCACGCCGGCATCGTGCAGCACTTCGGCCCAGATTGCCGCGCTGAACGGCGAGAACTCCGAGGGCTTGAGCACCATGGTGCAGCCGGCGGCCAGCGCCGGGACCACTTTCGCCGCGACCTGGTTCATGGGCCAGTTCCACGGCGTGATCAATGCGCAGACGCCCACCGGCTCGAGGGCCAGCCGGGTCGAGCCCCGGCGCTCCTCGAACTCGAACGTCCGCAGCAGATCGATCATCGCGGAAATGTGCCCGATGCCGATCCCGGCCTGCGAGCCCTTGGCGAGACTGCTCGGAGCGCCCATCTCCTCGCGAATGGCGTTGGCGATGTCCTGGTAGCGCTTCTTGTAGTTCGCGAGGATCTTCTCCAGGAGGGCGCGCCGCTCTTCCCGCGAGGTCTGCGCGTACGATTCGAAGGCGCGGCGTGCAGCCGCCACGGCCCGGTCCACGTCCCTGGCGGAGCCCATGGAGATGACGCCCGCGGCGGCCTCGGTGGCCGGATTGATGACCGTGAATTCCTTCGGCTCGACGGGGTCGACCCAGTGACCGTCGATGTAGAACCTGCGGTAGTCGTACGCCATGTGATCCTGCTGCATCTTGAACCTGAAGCAGGGATTTTACTACGCCTGGGGCGCGCGCCGAGGCACATTGGCAGCTGCCCGTTGCCGCGCGAGGTGCCGCAGCGCCAAGGGGAGGGCCTCAGCGGCCCGGGGGGAATGGAACCCGGGCGACGTCCCTGTCGTCCAGGCCCGCGGGCCACTAGCGCGCACTGCGCCGGTAACGTGCCGTCGTGAGACCCGCCCCAATGATGACCAGGGCGAGGCCACCCAGGGCCAGCATTCCGAGCTCGGTTGCCGTCTTCGGCAGCTCCTCGGGGCGGGCCTCCGTGGCCGCCTGGTTGGCGGATGCCAGGTGCTGCGGCTCCCACTGGGTGATCGGAACCTCGGCCAGGACATCCTCCCCTTCGGGAACCTCCGCGACGAAGCGATCCTGGGGCACGTAGAACGTGAGCTTTTGTCCACGCTGCAGGTCGCGCACCCGAGTCATGGTGCCTTCGATGTCCACCCTCATGTCCGCGGGCGGACTGAGCGTGACACGCTCGCCATCATCGAACGCCACGGTCAGGGACCGTCCGACACGGTCCACCCTGGTGACCTTGCCGGAGAATACGACGAAATACTTGCCGTCGCGCTGCACTACGGACTGACACGATTCGGCGATGCGGGGATGGAGCGCGAGCGTCTGCTTCGACCAGTTGACGTCCTCACAGCTGGTGCCGGTTGCGGAAAAGGTGACGTCCGTGGGGCTCTGCGCGAGAGCGCTCGCGCTCGCGCTGGCGCCGAGCGCAGCCACTGCGATGATGGATACTATGCGGTTTGACATGACGGCTACTCCTGACGTTGGGCTAATCCGGCGGTGTGCATGCGTGCCACATGCCGCCGATCGGGAGAGATCTCGGCCCGGACGATGAAGCGCCGCGGCGCGGGACCCACGAAGTAGAAGGGATAGCAGGTGACGAGAGTGATGCTCGGAATGGCCGTGGGCTCGAGGACCGAGACATCCGATGGACGGACGACTCGCGTCTCCGTCACTCGGTATCGCCGCGTGACGCCAAGGGTGTCGAGGTAGAGCGTCTGTCCGAGCTGGATATCGCGCAGGCTGCGGAAGAACCCATCGCGATGCCCGGCAATGGCTGCATTGCCGGCGGAATTGAGAGGAGCGGTGCCGTCGATGTGGCCGGCGCCCCGCTCGAGCTCGGCTGGCGTCGTGCCGGAGTAAATCGGGACAACCAGGTGCAGCGCGGGGATGTCGAGAATTCCCGCCGGAGCCTCTTTCAGGGACGTTCGGCGGAAGGCGCGGACTCGAGCCGCCGACCAGAGGGACTGATCGACGTGTCCGGACGGAAAGGGGAGGCGGCCTGCGACCACGTGGGCAACAGCGGCCTGCCGCAGCTCCTGAAACGCCTCCACGCCCGCGCGGCGATCGCACTCAGCCGAGACCCGCAGCGCTGCGTAAGAGCTCAGCAGGGCGAGGCCGACTCCCCAAGCAGCTGCCTCGATCCAGCGCGCAGGCGTCATCGCCGCGTCACCGCACCGTATAGCCTCGTCCTTCGAGGCACGATGCATCGGCGCGCAGGTAATCGCTGCGCTTCTGCGCCACCTGCTCGGCCGGCACGCCGCCGCCGGGCTGAGTCGGATTGAAGCCGGTCTGCGTCATCGCCCAGCGGTGACATTCGTACTCGTCCTGGGATTGCCGGGCGGCGGACTGGCCGTTCTTCGGGTAGATGAAGAGCCGATCGCTCGCCGGCGCCTGAGTCGTTGCGGTCTCCTCGATGCCGGCGGGTGGCGCCACGACCTGGTATTCCCGCCGGTCCGAGTCCCAGATGTAGTACGTATCGTTGGCGTAGTAGTAAGGCACCCCGTACCACCATATGGTCGAGAAGTACGGAGGCAGCCACGGCACGAACACGCCGACGGGAGCCTGCCACACGACCCATGCGCCATCGTGCCCTCGGTACCAGTCGCCGCGGTGATACCAATAACGGCCGCCGCGCGGTCCACGCAGCCCTCCGATGGATCCGGGAGGCGGGCGGCGAATCGTATAGCCGCGGTCGTAGTAGTACCGGTTGTTCGAGTAGCGGCCATCGAAGTGCTGGTGCGCAGGGGCGCCGGTGCGGCTGGCGGCCGGGGCAGGAGGGCGCGCGCGGGCCGCGGGCTGCTGGCCCAAAGCCGCGCCGGCGAGAGTGACAGCGAGGACTGACGCCGCGGCGAGTGATATCCAGCCGCGTGCGTGTTGCCTGATGATCATCTCAATACCCTCTGCTCTTTCGCGCACCGTCAGCGCACTTCGTATCCCCTGCCGGTGAGGCAGGCGGTGAGCGCACGCACGTAGTAGCGCGCCTGCTCTTCCAGCTGGGCGGCTCTCGCATATTCAACGTTGGCTTCAGCCTGCTCGCGCGCCTGCTGCGCGGCGGCGGACTCCGCGACGCCGCCGACTGCTGCGCCTGCGATCGCGCCAAGAAGCGCGCCTCGTCCGGTCTCCCACGGGCGCGAGAAGATCGAGCCGAGCACGGCCCCGGCCATGGCGCCGGTGGCGATGCCGGCACCGGTTGGCGGGCCGGAGGCGACGGTCATGCGCAGGTGGGGCGGCACCTGCGGCGCGCTCGGATCGAATCCTGTCTGCTGTACAGCCCAGTTGTGGCACTCGTACCGGTCACGGTCCTGAAGATCCTGGGACTGACCCTTCAGGGGATAGACGAAGACGCGGGTCTCGGGCTGCGGCGGCGGGCTCGCGCCCGGCTGGCTCGGAGCGGTCACGCAGGCGGTGGATCCCGCCAGGATCGCCACGCCGCCTAGCAACTTGAGTACTCGGAGGATGTCGGTCACGCGCCTCACGATTCGAACTCCTGCTGCCGATCGGACGCCCTCTCGACGCCCTCGCGTGAGTTTTAACCGATCCTCCTGCGCGGGAATATCCGCAGAAACCGAGGATGGCGGATCGGCTGCCGCGGATTAGGCTCGCTCGAATGAAGCACTTCCCATGAGGCCAGCCGTGAGCACGCACAACGCCAAGATCCCAGGCACGCTCGGCGAAACGGGTGATCTCCTCACTCTGCCCGGGATGAATGAGGAGCGCGTTCGCATTCTGGCGACGAAGCTGCACGTGAAGAGCCGCGCGGACCTCAAGCGGGCTCTCGCCGCGGGACAGGTCGTCGGGTTGTCCGGCTTCACCCGTGAGCTGCGGTCGAAGTGGCAGGCGGCGCTCGCGGGCAGACCGGCCGCTTCCTGAGCGGCATCGCCGTCGCCGCCTCAGGTGTCGGCGGCGGCCCTCAGCGTGAAGCTCGGCTCGAATGAGGCGATGAGGTCGAGCCAATCCTCCATCAGACGCGTCATCAGGAACCGCTGCAGCACGGTGCGCCGGGCCTGCTCGCCCAGGCGCCTGCGCAGCGCCGGATCCTCGAGGAGCTGGACGATTCGCTCCGCCGCCTGCGGCACGGTATCGACCAGAAATCCGTTCACCCCATGCTCGATCTGGTGCCTGAGGCCCCCGGTCCTGCCGCCGATCACGGCGGCGCCCTTCCACATCGCCTCGGTGAGGGTGAGGCCGAACCCCTCGCGCAGTGACTTCTGCAGAACGACGGCGGCGCGGCGCTGCAGGGCGTTGACCAGGGCGGTATCCTGCACCGAGAGAATGATGATGCGCTCCTCCCGGTGCGCCGACAGGGACTCGAAGACGCTCTGGCCTTCCGGATCGTCGGTGGCCACGTTGCCGAGCAGGACCAGGGTCGAGGCGACCTCTTTTCGCGCGAGCTGGAATGCCTCCACGACTCCTTCGGGATCCTTCCACTTGTCGAAGCGGGAAACCTGCGCGATCAGGGGCAGGTCCGTGGGAATCCCATAATGCTCCAGGCGCTCGTCGATCTCGGCGGCCGTCATCTCGCGGTTGGTCGATGAGAACGGGTTGATGGCCGGCATGATGAAGCGCTGGGGCGTGGTCAGCTTCTGCGCATACTCGGGCAGGGAGAGCACCACCGCGTCGTAGCGCTCCACGAATTGCGCCAGGTAGCTCCACATCTGCGGGTTCGGATCCGAGAGCTCCACGTGGCAGCGCCAGACCCACGGGCATTTGCGCCGGAAGTAACGCACGAGCGGCAGCGGCTGCGGATCGTGCACGATGACCAGATCGTGATCGAGATGCATTCGGGAGGCATTCTCGAAGCACACCTCCTCGTAGATGTCCTGCTTGAGCTCGGTCAGGTTGATCGGTCCTCCCTGCAGGGCATTGTGCATTTTCTTGGTGATGCTGAAGAAGTCGGGACGCCCCTGGATCACGCGCCAGCCGGTCTTCAGGCCGCTCGTATTCATGAGCAGCGAGAGCGAGGAAAGAATCTGGGCGACCCCGCCGCCGTAGTACGTGGAGTTGATATTGACGATGTGCAGGTCCCGCAGCCGGTCGGCCTTGCGCAGAATTCGCTGCACGGTTTCGCCGCCGATCAGGGGCTCGTAATCCGAGACCATCGGAAGCGAGAGCTCGCGCGTACGTTGCGTACGCTCCAGGTCAGAGTCCATGTGTCGGAGGCTAATGCGAACCGCCGATGGGGGCATTCGCGGAAGTACGTAGCGGCGCGCGAACGCAATTGCCCGACGCGGCGGATGCTGTCCGGGTCGGCTCCCGATCGCCGGGGCTAGTCGGACGGCGAGGTATTCACGGTGCCGCGGGCGTACTCCTGCCAGAGCTTCAGGGCGAGACCGAGGAGCACCGGACCCGCGAAGAGGCCTACCAGGCCGAAGGCGGAAAGCCCGCCGATGACGCCGAGCGCGACCAGGAGCAGAGGGAGACTGGCGGCGTTGCTGACCAGAACCGGGCGCAGCAGGTTGTCGGCCGAGCTCACGAGGAGCGAGCCCCACAGGAACATGAGCAAGCCCTTTCCCCATGCGCCCGTCACGAGCAGAGCGATCGTGATCGGAAGCCAGACGAGGGCGGTGCCGACGAGCGGTATCACGGACATCACGGCCGTGAGGCCGCCGAGCAGAGCCGGCGCCGGCAGCCCGGCGAGTCGATAGCCGATGCCGGCGATCACTCCTTGAGCCACGGCGGAAAGGATGATTCCGAAGAAGACTGCCCGGATGGTCGCGGCCGCCGCCTGCACGTAGCGGACGTAGCCGCTGCCGCCGAAGAGCCTCCCGGCGGCGCGCTTCAGGTCGTTTGCGATGCTGTCACCGTCCCGATAGAAGAAGAACAGGATGAGGAGCGTGACGAGCACCTTCACCACGTTGCGCCCCAGCCCGCCGAGGAGGCCGGCGAGCGCGCCGATCCACGACTGCAGCAGGCTCATCGACTCGCGTGCCAGGGCGGCGGGATCGGCGAGATAGCGCGTGAGCTCCTGCTGGAGCAGCGCGCCCAGCCATGGAATCCGCCGCACGCCATTGGCAAAGTCTTGCGCTCCCTGTGAAAGCGAGGCCGCGGCCTGCGCGATCGAGGCCATCGACTCGTTGCGCAGCAGGAAGAGCAGCCAGAAGAACGGGATCAGCAGCACGCACGTGACGAGCAGGACCATGACCAGCGCCGCCGCGGTCGCCGATCGGCCCAAGAGCGCGCGCAGGCGCCGGTAGGCGGGCCAGCTCACGCAGGCCAGTACCGCCGCCCAGGCGATCGGGGCGAGGAATGGCGCCAGCACCCAGAGGCAGAGAAGTATCAGGGCGGCGGCGAGCAAGCCCAGCAGCAGGCGGCGAAGTGACCGGGTGAACGATGGCGGCTCGAGCTCAAGCATGCGGGGCTCCTCGGCGCGAGAGCCGTCCGCGGCAGATCTTGTGCAGCTCCGAGACGACGAGGATCAGCAGGGCGAGCGCCAGCAGAGCCGCCCACTCGGCGAGTGAGACCGGCCGGACTTCCAGGAGTTGCTGCACTCCGGGGGCATGCATGGCCGCGATGTGAATCAGCTGCGCGAGCAGGGTGCCGAAGAGCAGCAGCCTGTTGCGCATCGGGTCGTGTCCGAACACCGAGAGCGTCTCGGAACGGCTGTTGAACGCCTGCACGTTCTCGAAGAGCACCACGAGGAGCAGCGTGGCGTTGCGCGCCTGCGCGAGGTCGTATCCGTGAGCGAGCATCCAATGGTAGGCGCCGAAGGCCACACCGCCGATCACGGCGGCGGACAACAGCACGCGCTCGAGCATCAGCCGGTTGAAGATGGGCTCGCGGGGCGGACGGGGACGGCGCTGCAACTCATGGCCTTCCGCGGGCTCGAACGCCAGGGCGACACCCTGGATACCGTTGGTGACGAGATTGAGCCAGAGCAGCTGGATGGCGGTGAGCGGCAGCGGCAGCCCGAGCGCCAGCGACAGCGCGAACAGGACGATCTCCGCGGCGCCCGTGGAGATGAGCAGAAAGATCACCTTGCGGACGTTGGCGTAGGCGACGCGCCCTTCCTCGATGCCGGATACGATGGAAGCGAAGTTGTCATCGGTGATGACGAGGTCGGAGGATTCCCGGGCGACGTCGGTGCCGCTGCGACCCATCGCCACGCCCACCTGGGCGGCCCGGAGCGCGGGCGCGTCGTTGACGCCGTCGCCGGTGACGGCGACGAAGTGTCCCGCGCGCTGCAGCGCGAGCACGATCTCGAGCTTCTGCTGCGGCTCGGTGCGCGCGAACACCCTGCCGTCGCGTACCCGCTCATCGAATGTGTGCTGGCCGTGACGCGCCGACTCCCGCAGCTCCGGTCCCGTGACGACCTGGTCGGCTTCCTTCACCAGTCCCAGCTGGCGGCCGATGGTGAACGCCGTCGCCGGATGATCGCCGGTGACCATCGCGACCTCTATCCCGGCGCGGTGACAGCGATCGATGGCCTCTCGAGCCTCCTCTCGCAGCGGATCGGCCATCGCGACCAGGCCGAGGAAGCAGAGCCCGCTCAGGTGCTCGCGCGAGAAGACGCCATTGGCCGCCAGGCTCACCGGCCCGTCGGCCACGGCAAGTACGCGATGGCCCTCCGCGGCAAGTGCCCGCGCATGCGCCTCGATGGCAGCTTTCTGCAGCGGCAGCTCACCATCGAGCGTGGCCGCGCGAGCGCACATCTCGAGGAGCGTCTCCGCGGCACCCTTCACCATCGCCCAGGAACCCGTTGCGGTTCGATTGAGGCTGGCCGCAAAGCGCGCCTCGGGCTCATAGGGAACGGCGGCGATCTGCGGTGCGGCGGCGAGCGCCTCGGGCTGGGTGATGCCGGCCTTGTGCGCGAGCACCAGCAGCGCCAGATCGACGGGATCACCTTCTCCGCGCCATTTGCCGTCGCTTCGCGAAAGGACGGCTTCGTTGGCCAGAACCGCGGCGCGGCACAACCGTTCGAACATCGACTGCCGCGGCAGCGGGTCGGCGCCGGGTGGCAGAACGAGCGTGCCATCGGGCGAGAGGCCTTCGCCGGTCACTTGCCACGGCGGCTGATCGGGCAGCTGCACCTCGCGCGCCGTGAGTTGATTGACGGTGAGGGTGCCCGTCTTGTCGGAGACGATGAACGTGCAGGAGCCGAGCGACTCGACGGCGATGAGCCGGCGGACGATCACGCTGCGGCGGGCCATCCGCCGCATTCCGGTGGCCAGGGCGACGGTGAGGGCCACCGGAAGTCCCTCGGGGATGGCGGACACCGCGAGAGCGACTGCGACCAGAAAAATATCGACCGGCGGCGAGCCGCGTCCCAGCTCGATTCCGGCGAGCGCGATTGCGGCTCCCGCGACGACCACGCCGATGAAGCGGGTGAATCGGTCCATCCGCTCGAGGAGCGGCGGCCGCGCCGCCTGCCTGCCAAACACCGTTTCAGCGATGAGCCCGAGCTGGGTGTCGAGGCCGGTTCCGACAACCACTCCGCGCGAGCGCCCGGTGGCGACGAGCGTGCCCGCGAAAGCCATCGTAGGGCGCTCCGCGAGGGGAGAGTCCGGTGACACCCGGGCATGAGCGTCCTTCGTCACCGGCAGGGACTCACCGGTCAGGAGCGACTCGTCCAGAGTCAGATTGTGACTGTCGAGCAACCGCAGATCGGCGGGCACCTTCGACCCGGATTCGAGCAACACCAGATCGCCGAGCACCAGCTCCTGGGAGTCGACCTCGCGGACGTCTCCCGCGCGGATCACGTGGGAGCGCAGGATGACCAGATCCCGCAGGGCCTCGGCCGCCTGCTCGGCGCTGTATTCCTGGTACGCGCCGATGCCGGCGTTCAGCAGCAGGACTGCGAAGATGAAGGCGGCGCTCGTCCACTCGCCCACGAGGAGCGACACCAGGGCGGCGGCGAGAAGGACGTAGATCAGCGGACTCTTGAACTGGGCGACAAACGTCGCACCCAGCCCCGGCGGCTCCACGTGCGGCAGCGCATTTCGGCCGAGACTCCGCAGCCTCGCCGCCACCTCCTCCTGTGTCAGGCCGTGCTCGGACGTTCGCAGCGCTGCCAACAACTCCGGCGGCTGCACGGCATGCGCGGCGGCCGGAGGACGCAGCCTCGCCACCGTGGCATCAGGAGTGTCAGCGAGCTCCATCCCGCCCGCCCCCGTGAAGCCCGGGCTGCGCCCTCGGTCCGTGCTGACGCGCCGCTCCATCACGCATTCAACGGCAGGCGCAATGCGCGCCGCTGGCCCGCGGAGACATCACTCCGCTTTGGCTTCCCGCCTGGCCGCGGCGATCGCGTTCTGCACTTGCGCAGATGCCTGCGCGACGGCGGTCTTGGCGCATTCGCGCGCGTTCCTCATCTCCGCCGGATAGAGATCGTCCAGCTGCTTGCAGGCCGTGCGGGCCGTCGCCTTGACGCGCCGCTCGAGCTCCGCCGCTCCGGCCCGGGTGGCGAGATCGAGATCGGCGTAGCTCACTTTATGCGTGATGGTCACCTGCTCGATTGGCGTCCCCATGGCGTTGCGGCCGACGACGGTCCTCGTCGTCACGCCGGCTCCGATGGTGATCGTTGGCAGCTGGTCCGCGAATGCCGGAGCCGTCAGGCACAGACCGGCCGCGAAGAGAAACGGGCCGGCCCCGTGCAGAGCGCGCCGTATGTTCATTGTCGTCTCTCCTGAAAACATGACGTGGAAAAGTCGAGGCGAGTCGAGGGCATCGTAGTGCTCAACCTCATCGTGTACATACGCACTTTCAACAGGCGCCCGATCGGGACCTCCGTATTGTTACGGATCGCTCCGAGGCGCCGCCGCATGCATGCTTCACACGTCATTCCCGTTTGCTTTCCCACCGACCGGAGGCGGATTCCATCATGAGCAGCACACCGTGCGGAGGCGCTTCGCGGGCAGCGCGAGGCCGAGTCAGAGGCATGGCTGGCATCACCTGCGCCCTGGCCGTGATATTGGGACTGTCAGCTTGCGAGACGCTGCGCGTCGGCAGCGACTACGATCGGGCGGCGGATTTCGCCGGCTATCATTCGTTCACCTGGCTGCCGCGGGAGGATTACGGAGTCCGCAACCCCCTGGTGATCGAGCGGGCCCGCGATGCCATCCAGACACGGCTGGAGCAGAAGGGCTACACCCTTGCGAGCGATCCCGCGGCTGCCGACTTCGCGGTTGACTTCACGATCGGTGCGCGCGAGCGGACGGACATTCGCACGTACCCGGCGCCGTACGCAGGACCTTGGCCCTGGTACGGACCGCGCTGGTGGGGCTACCCCTACTGGGGAACGGGGGTCGATGTGCGTCAGTATCGAGAGGGCTTGCTCGCGGTCGACGTCTTCGACGCGAGGACGCACAGGCCCGTCTGGCACGGCTGGGCAAGGAAGCCCCTGACGCGCAAGGACATGGAGGAATCGAGCCGCTCGATCCAGGAAGCGGTCGACGCGGTGCTGGCGAAGTTCCCGCCTGGGTGAGGCGCACGCGGCGTGCGGAATTCCGCTTGCGACTCCGCGCGGTGTGGCGCGGCTCGCGGCGGCTCAGGTGGACCGATACCACGCGATGCCTGCGGAATCGAGCTCGCGCACCGCCTGCCCGCGGTGGATCAGGCAGTTCAGATGTGCGAGTGCCTCCCCGGTGGCGAACGTGAGCAGACTCAGGCTCACCCGCCGGCGGAACATGACATCGAACACGTCGATCGCGCGCTTGGGTTGCCGGAGCACAGCGCGCAGCTGCCCGAGCGCCTCCTCGTGCCGCGCGCGCAGCTGGCCGAGGCGGGCGTGCAAGCCGCGGAAAGGCTCGTTGTGCGAGGGCAGGACCAGGACATCGTCGGGCACGCGGCGGCCGATCTCGGTGATGGAGGCGAGCCAGTCGGCCAGCGGGTCGGCCTCCGGCTCGGTGGGGAAGACCGACACGTTGGATGTGATCCGGGGCAGCACCTGGTCACCCGAGATCATCAGCGCGAGCTCCGGGCAGTGCAGGCAGATATGCTCCGGGGAATGGCCGCGTCCGACGACCGCGCGCCAGAGGCGGCCGCCGATCTCGATCTCATCGCCGTCGCTCATCCGCCGGAACGCGTCCGGCAACGCATAGATGCGCTTGCCGAATCCTCCGAAGCGCGCCTTGTAATCCTCGATGGCTTCCTCGTCCCACCCGGCGGCTCGGTAGAAGCGCACGGCATCCGCGGGCGGCTCCCGGCCCGTGTCCGCCATGAGCATCCGGCAGGTGACGTACTCGAGCCGGCTGATCCAGAGCGGACAGTCGAAGCGGCGCGTCAGCCAGCCGGCCATTCCGATATGATCGGGGTGCATGTGCGTGCAGAGCACGCGCCCGACCGGGCGGTTGCGCAGCGCACCGGGGAAGGCGCTCTGCCAGGCCGCCACCGTCTCGGTCGTCCGCATGCCGGTATCGACCACGGTCCAGGCGTGTCCGTCCGCGAGCGCCCAGACATTGATGTGGTTGAGCGCCATGGGAAGCGGCATTCTGAGCCACAGCACACCCGGCGCGGCTTCCACGGCCTCTCCGGGCGCAGGAGGGGATTCGAGAGGGTAGATCAGGGCTTCCGTATTCACGCGCGGGATGAGGGCGGTTGCCGCCAGGTCATGGTCGTCCGACAGGATAGCAATCCTGGGCGGATGGGAATCGCGTATCCGCCATTGCAGATACGCACTCACCCCCTCGCCGGCAGCCGCGTGCTAGGCGGAGAGCGCTCCGTCGATCTGCTTTTCAGCGAGCAGCCAGTCCTCGACCTCGCAGCCGTAGCCGAAGCCTCGTTGCTCGGCGATGTAGTACGCGGCTTCCGCGATCATCGCCCGGCGCGTTTCCGCGCTGACGGGCGCCAGGGAGCTCGCGAGCAGGGAATTCGGCTTCGAGCCTGTTGCGGGCTTCGACTCGGCCGTGCCGGCTGCGGTTGTCGACGGGACCGCCGCGCCCTGCGGCTTCACGGACTTGGCGCTGGGGGCCTTTGCGGAGCGGTGGTTGGCCATGATGAACACCCCTGGGACTGCGCGATGCGGCAGCTCACGGAAGCGATGGTCACCTTGGCGGGGAGCGGGCCTCAATAGGTACTTGCCGAGCCGCCCCCTCGGCCGGCTTCGACGGCGTCAGCGCCGCAGATGACGGGTGCTCACGTGGGCGTCGTCCGGTCGCCCCGACATTGGGCGAGCACATCCCGCGACAGCCACCGGGAGCGCTCCAGAGTGCCCTCGAGCTGCCGGATGCTGCGTGCAAGACGCTCGAGTTGCGCCGGCGGGTTGCCCTCGAGGGGGCAATCCGTGCACCGTTGGGCGGCGACCGAGCGCACGAACTGCAGCAGCCGGCCGAGATGAATGCTCTGCGAGGCGGCGAGATTACGGTCCAATGCGCGCGCGCCGATCATTTCCGAGCGCCGACACAGCTCGTAGCGTCTGGAATCGACGGCCGCGGTGATGTCGGTCTGGAGCTGTTTGCACCGTCTCAGCTCGCCACTCAGACGCATGACGCTCTGTTCCAGCGAGGCGATGGGGTCGGGGCAGCGCCGGTCCCGGTCTTCCGCGGCACGAATCAGCCAGACGACATTGCCGCTGACACGGTAGACCGGCATCCTGGAGCGACCGCTCAGGTATCGCATGGCATACCCCTTTTCGAGCCGCTCGAGCCCGCGGCTGCTCGAGCGCGCTCCCGGGCGCGGGCTCCGGTCTCCTCCATACGCGAAGACGAGGAGTGTTGCGTCTCGGTACGTCGTTTCATGCTGCGACCGCTCTTCAGGGAGGGACGCGTCCAGCGACTGCCCTGCCGGCAAAATGAGGGTCACTTCGCGGGCAGGTCCTTCAAGCCTACCACCTTTTGAGGGGGCACGTAGAACGACGGCCCGCGAGCGCCGGTGAAGGCTCGCAGGCTTCCGGTTCCCCGGCGGCAGCATTGACCGGATTTGCGGAGCACGGGCCATGGGACGGCGCCGGGCGGCGCCGTCCCGGGGGAGCCACGGAGAGCGGTTCAGGCGGTATCGGCCGTCGCCAGGGACTGGACGTCCGCGGCGCGGAGCATCCTGCCTCCGATCGCCCAATCTCCGCTCTCGAACTCGTTGATGCGGACCCAGGTCACGGGCCGCATGCCTTCGCCCTCCACCTCGATCATCGCCTGAGTGACTTTCGCGATCAGATCCTTCTTCTGCGCGGGAGTGAAGACGTCTTTGATCACGTCGATGGTAACCAGTGGCATGTCAGTATCTCCGTCTGTTCGCCCCGGGGAATCCGGGCTCGTGGGGCGAGAGTGGCACCGGCGCCGCGCCCATGCTTGCAGGTTCCGTGGAGATTTCCTGGAGAAATTGGCGGCAGGTGAGCGCGGGGTCTATTCTAGGCGGCATGATCTACCAGTTCGGATCATTCGAGCTGGATCTGGCCACGATGGAGCTGCGCGCCGGCGGCGAGGCGAGAGCTCTCGAGCCGCAGGTGTTTGGCGTGCTCGCGCTGCTCGTCGAGAACCGCGCCCGGCTGGTCAGGAAGGAGGAGATCATCGAGAAGGTCTGGGATGGCAGGCCCGTCTCCGACGCCGCGATCGCGAGCCGGGTCAAGTCGGCGCGACAGGCGCTCGGTGACGACGGTCAGGCGCAGCGCATGATCAGGACCGTCCATGGCCGGGGTTTCCGCTTCGTGCCGGAGGTCAGGATCCTCGCGAGCACCGCCGCGGGGCTGGATGCGGCGGCGCAGGGGAGCGGGGCGGGAGGTAGCGTCGGCTCCCTGGTTCGAAAGCTGGAGCGAGCCTCCCGGCCCTCTCTGGCGGTGCTTCCCTTTCGCATGGCGGGACTCCCGTCGCGCTATGAGGCGCTTGCGAGCGCGCTGCCGGATGAGCTCATCAGCGAGCTGGCGCGGCTGCGCTGGCTCTTCGTGACCGCCCGCGGCTCTTCCTTCCGGGTGCAGCCCGCCGATTCCGCCTTCACGGACATCGGCCGCCTGCTCGGCGTGCGCTATTGCCTGTGCGGCTCGCTCGAGGTCGCGAAGCGGCGCCTCGCCGTGACCGTGGAGCTCGTGGATACGCTCGATGAGGGCATCGTCTGGGCCGACCGCCTCTCGGGACGGGTCGATGACGTGCATTCCATCCGCGAGGAGATCCGCAGCCGCGTTCTGATGGCGCTCGACATCCAGATCCCGCTGCACGAGGCGTCGCGGGCGCGTCTCGCCATGCCCGACGATCTCGATGCGTGGTCCGCCTACCACCTGGGACTGCAGCACATCTACCGATTCAACCGCGCCGACAACGCGGCGGCGGCACATTTATTTCAGCGCGCCGTCACGCTCGACCCCTGTTTCGCGCGCGCGTATGCCGGGCTCTCCTTCGTCCACTTTCAGACGGCCTTCATGCAATACACCGGGGATCTTGCCGGCGAGGTCTCTCAGGCGCGCCGTTTCGCCGAGCGCGGATTGGAGCTCGACCCGCTCGATCCCTTCGTCAACTTCACCATGGGACGCAGCTACTGGCTGGATGGGGAGCTCGACAGCAGCCTGAGCTGGCTCGAGCGCGCGACGAGCCTCAGTCCGAACTACGCCCAGGGGATCTACGCCAGAGCCTGGACGGAGGCTCTCGCCGGCCGCACTCCCGATGGAAGGAATCACGTCGATCTGGCCATGCGGCTGAGCCCGATCGATCCGCTGCACTATGCGATGCTGGCGACCCGCGCATTCACCCATATGCTGGTCGGTGAAGACGCCGAGGCCGCCTCCTGGGCCGAGCGGGGCGCCCGCTCGCCGGGAGCGCACGTGCTGATCGCCATGATCGCCGCCGCGGCCCACTCGCTGAACGGCGATGACAGTCGCGCCGGGCGGTGGGCGGCCAACGTGCGCGAGCGCAACCCGGCCCTCGGCACGGAGGATTTCCTGCGCGCCTTTCCGATCAGGCCCGAAGCCGCGCGGGCGCGGATTTCGGGCGCTCTGACGAAGCTCGGGTTCTAGGCATTCCTGTCCGTCAATTCCCAACATCGAGGTTGCGACATGCTCTTTCCGACGACACTCGTGGGCAGCTATCCACAGCCTGACTGGCTGATCGATCGCGAGAAGCTGGCGGGGCGGTTCCCGCCGCGAGTGCGCATGCGCGAGCTGTGGCGGGTTCCGCAGCCGTATCTGGCGCAGGCGCAGGACGATGCGACGGTGCTCGCGATCAGGGCGCAGGAGGATGCCGGCCTCGATATCGTGACCGACGGGGAGATCCGGCGGGAGAGTTATTCCAACCGCTTCGCAACGGCGCTCTCGGGAGTCGACCTCGACAATCCGGGAACGGCTCTCGACAGGTCAGGACATCCCAACCCCGTGCCGCGCGTCGTCGGCAGGATCCGCCGTCTGCGCCCGGTGCAGGTGGGGGACCTTGGCTTTCTCAAGCGCCATACCCGGCACACGGTGAAGATCACGGTGCCGGGCCCCTTCACCATGAGTCAGCAGGCGCAGAACGACTTCTACCCGAGCGAGGCGGAGCTGGCGCTCGACTATGCCGCCGCGGTCAACGAGGAGATCCGCGACCTCTTCGCGGCGGGCGCCGACATCGTGCAGCTCGATGAGCCCTACATGCAGGCGCGCCCGGAGAAGGCGCGGCAGTTCGGTCTGCAGGCGCTCAACCGGGCTCTGCAGGGCGTGACCGGGCGCACCGCGGTGCACATCTGCTTCGGCTACGCCGCCATCATCCACCAGCGCCCGTCCGGGTATTCGTTCCTGCCGGAGCTGGCCGGCTGCGCATGCGCCCAGGTCTCCATCGAGACCGCGCAGTCTCATCTCGACTGCGAGGTGCTCGCCCGTCTCGCGGGCAAGCAGATCATGGTCGGCGCCATCGACCTGTCGGACATGACCGTGGAGTCGCCGGAAACGGTGGCGGCGAGGGTGAGGCGCGCGCTCAAGTACGTGGCTCCGGAGAACGTGATCATCGCTCCGGACTGCGGCATGAAGTATCTGCCGCGGGAGGTCGCCTTCGGGAAGATGAGGGCGATGGCCGAGGCGGCGAGGATCCTGAGGAAGGAGTTCGGGGAATAGCGGACCTTTGCCGTCGATGGCGCGCAGGCCTGCTCTGCCGATCAGGTCTCCAGGCGATGCTCCGCGTAGCGCCGCAGGTGATACACGCGATGGACGTGGCGCGCGCCCATCCATCCGCCGAAGGCCGATGTGATCAGCGATACCACGGCGCTGACGAACGCCGTCCACATCAGAGCCGCCAGATAGTGGGCAGCGAGAGCCGGATCGACAGGTGCGCCGCCTGCTTCGGTCGTCGCCGTCAGGAACGCGGCGTGTGTCAGGCCACTGGAGATCACCAATCCCGTCGTGGCCATCGCCACGCCCCATACCGCCAGTCCCCGTACGACTCCCATCTCGGTGTCGTTGCGGCCATCGAACCAGCTCGCGAACATTCCGCCCGTCCACAGGGCGGCAGCCCAGGTCAGAATCACCCAGACCATGGCGCCGGCCGATGCGCCGTGCGCGACCGCTGTCGCATTGCGTGGATCGAACGCGGAAAACCCGACCGCCATCCCGAACGCGTACAGGAGCAACGCCGTGCCCGTGGCGACGAACCACCCGGCGAATATCGCGCCCCAGCGCATCACCGGATGCTCCCGGACGACTGCCTGCGTGCGCTGATCGGCGGTAACGGTTGCCATGAGCTCGCCCTCGGCCAGCCTGATCAGGAGCACCCGCGAAGCAGCGCGACGATGATCAGGATCGGGATCGGAACACCGAGAAGCCACGCCAGCACGTAGCCCAGCGCGCCTTTCTGCCTGCGCGGCCCGCCATTGTCCATGGGATTGGGTCTCGGCCGTGTCATCGGGCTTCTCCCCGGGGAATGCTGTTGTTGTAGGTAGCAAACAGCGGGCCCGGCGGACAGGCGGCCGGCTCACCGTCCGGTGTCATGTCATTTCTTCTTCCGGCCGCTCTTCTTCGGCGGCACTTTCGCTCCCGAGCGGCGCGCCTCCGAGAGGCCGATGGCGATCGCCTGCTTCCGGCTCCTGACCTTGCGTCCCGAGCGGCCGCTGCGCAGGGTTCCGCGCTTGCGCTCGTGCATCGCGCGCTTGACCTTGCTGCCGGCCTTTCTGCCATAGCGTGCCATGAGCATGACTCCGACTCGGACTGTACGCACGAGACGAGCAGGAACCGGTCCCGGAATGCCGGGACTGCAGCCTCATCGGCGCGGCATCCGCGGCTGCGCTGGAGGCGGAGCCGCTGGCGCGCGTGCGCGGGGCCTCAATGTTGCGACGGGCGATCCCTCCTTTCATCGCGGAGCCAACCGTGGCCACGGATCAGATGGGGCAGGAAAGAGGCGGCGGCTCCGGGTCGGGCCCGGAGCGGCTCGCCGTCGACCAGCCGCTCGAGAAGCCGCAGAAGAGCTATCACACCATCCTCGAGCAGCATGTCGAGCAGGCTCAGGAGGAGCTCGAGCGGCCCGCGGGGGGGCTGTTGCTGTCGAGTCTCTCGGCGGGCCTCGACCTCGGCTTCGGCCCCTTGCTGATGGCGGTGCTGCTGACGCTGAGCCACGGGGATTGGCCGCGGCCGATCACGCGGATCGTCCTCGCGGCGGCCTACGCCGTGGGGTTCGTGTTCGTCGTCCTCGGACGATCGGCGCTCTTCACCGAACAGACGACTTCAGCGGTGCTGCCGGTCCTGGCGGGCCGCGCGGGTCTCCTGCAGCTCGCGCGTCTCTGGAGCCTCGTGCTCCTGGGCAACATCGCCGGCGGCGCCGTCTTCGCCCGCATCCTGTCCACGCTGGGCCCGCACATGCACATCGTCGACGCAGCTGCCTTCGGCACCATCGCCGCCAAGCTGCTCGCCGTGCCCTGGTGGACCATGTGGGGCAGCGCCGTGCTGGCCGGCTGGCTGATGGGACTGCTTGCCTGGCTGATGGCGGCCGCACGCGACACGATCGGTCAGATCGTGTTCGTGTCGTTGACGACTTTCGTGATCGGCATGGCCGGATTTCATCACTCCATCGCCGGAACGATCGAGGTGTTGCTGGGCCTGTTCGCGAGCGCAGGCCCCACGTGGGGGGACTACCTGCGTTTCATTGCGGCAGCGGCCGTCGGCAATGCCTTCGGTGGCGCATTGTTCGTCGCGCTCCTCAAGTTCGGCCACGTGCGCGCGAGCGCTTGAGCCGCTACAGGGCGCGATCGGCCACGGGGGAAGCGGCCGTCCTTCGCCGCCAGGCGCGCACCGCGCGGTATCCGAGGAGCAGCACCAGCACCGTCGCGTAGAGGATGGGCTCGCGGACGTCCTTCTTCTCCTGCCAGTAGTAGTGCCAGACGCCGAAGGCGGCAATGACGTACACCAGCCTGTGGAGCTGAGCCCATCGCCGGCCGAGGCGCCGCATCATGCGGTTGGTCGAGGTCACCGCGAGTGGAATCAACATGAGGAGCGCGGAGAATCCCACCGTGATGTAGGGCCGCTTGGCGATGTCGGCCCCGAGCATGTGCCAGTCGAAGTCGAGGTCGAGCACGACGTATACGGTGAAATGCAGCGCGGCGTAGAAGAATGCGAAGAGTCCCAGCATCCGCCGCAGGCGCGGCAGGTGCGGCAGGCCGGCGAGATGCCGCACCGGCGTGACCATGAGGGTGATGAAGATGAAATTGAGCGCCGTCTGGCCGCACTCGAGCTCGAGGAACTTGACCGGGTCGGCCCCGGCGCTGAAGCCGAGCCAGCCGAAGAGCGAGCAGGTGAGCCAGGCGAAAGGGACCAGGCTCGCGGCGAACACGATCGGCTTGTAGACCAGCCGGTATCGCCGCTGCACGTCGAGACGGGGAAAGGGTTGCGGTGCCGCCCGCACGGCGGCCCTTGTCGGTGCCGGCATGTCAGAAGTAGCGGCGCAGGTCCATGCCGCGGTAGAGATCCGCCACCTCGTCCGCATAGCCGTTGAACATGAGCGTCGGCTGGCGCTGATGGAAGAGGGGCGCGCCGATTCGCCGCTCGCTCGCCTGACTCCA
>DASZYK010000335.1:0-2105 GCA_035545455.1 Steroidobacteraceae bacterium | reverse complement strand
CCTCGGCGTCGATGCCGAAGTCCTTCAGCTTCATCTCCACCAGCCGCGAGAGCGCCTCGAGCGCCTCGGCGGAATAGAGCGGCTCGCGGGCCGGCGGATCATCGAGAAGCGACAGCGGCGGCAGCTCCCCCGCTTTCGGCGGATCGAAGAGCGGTACCTGGCGCTCCTTCTCTACACGCTCGCTCTTCTCGACGTGGGGCGCCGGCGGCTCGATCTTCGGCGGCGTGCGCGCCGCGACGCGCTTCTGCTCGCTCGCCACGGAATCCCGCCGCGCCGCGCGGCGCTCCTTCCCCACCGCGACGTCCTTGGCGCTCGCGCGCCGCTCCCGCACCCAGGAAACCGCGGCCCAACTCCAGGTCCCCAGCCGGTCCATCACCGTGAACCAGGAGACCCCGAAGGACAGCGACAGTCCCGCCATCCACGCGGCCAGCATGAGGAGCGTCGCCCCGAGGAATCCCAGGCCTTCCTCGAGCCCCGAGCCGATGAGGCTGCCGATGACCCCGCCCGCCGTCTCGCGCAGCGACCCCGGCTGCCAGTGCAGGGTCGTCAGACCACAGCTGGCGGCGAGGAGGAGCAGGAAGCCGCCCGTGCGCACCACGGAGTTCATCCGGGAAGCGGGCTCGGGCTCCACTCCCCGGTGCAGCGCCCAGGCGCTGACGCCCAGCATCACCGGCAGAAGGAATGCCGGACGGCCGAAAAGAAAGAAGAGCACATCGGCGAGCCACGCCCCGACCGGCCCGATGCGGTTGTGCACCCCGGGCGAGGCGCCCGCGAACGAGAAGCCCGAGTCCGCCGGGCTGTACGTGGCGAGCGCGATGAGCAATACGATCGCCACGACGCCGATGGCGATGACGGCGCTCTCGCGCAGCCCGCGTGCGACGGCGGCCGTGAAGCGGATGGGGCGCGCCTGCGCCTGCGATTCGGCCAAATTCCTACGGCTCCGGTGAATCAGTGACAGCAGCCTGCGATTTTACCCCAGTACCGTTTCCGGAGACTTGCCATCTCCCGGGACGGCAGTCCCCCAAGCGGCCCCTGTCCTGCTGCTTGCGCCCCGCGCCGGCGCTCCGGCGCGGCCTGCCCTTGCTACTATCGGAGTCCGACCCCATCACGGCAGGACCCGAAGATCACGATGACCACTCCCCGCCACAGCCGTCTCATCATTCTGGGCTCCGGCCCCGCAGGCTACAGCGCGGCGGTCTATGCCGCGCGAGCGAACCGCAAGCCGCTTCTGATCACCGGCGTCGAGTCCGGCGGGCAGCTGATGACCACCACGGACGTCGACAACTGGCCGGGCGATGTCGAGGGGCTGCAGGGACCGGCGCTGATGGAGCGCATGCGGCGGCACGCGGAGCGCTTCAAGACCGAGATCGTGAGCGATCACGTGCACTCGGCCGATCTCTCGCAGCGGCCCTTGCGCCTGACCGGAGACTCGGGCACCTACACCTGCGATGCGCTCATCATCGCCACCGGCGCGACCGCCAAGTACCTCGGCCTCCCGTCCGAGGAGAAATTCCGCGGCCGCGGGGTCTCGGCCTGCGCCACCTGCGACGGATTCTTCTTCCGCGGACAGCGCGTGGCGGTCATCGGGGGAGGCAACACGGCCGTCGAGGAAGCGCTCTATCTCTCACACATCGCCGAGCACGTCACGCTCGTGCACCGGCGCGACCGCCTGCGCTCGGAGAAGATCCTGCAGGATCGCCTCTTCCGCGAGGTCGAGGCCGGCAAGGCGTCGATCGTCTGGAACCACACCGTCGATGAGGTGTTGGGAGACGACCAGGGCGTGAACGGCGTGCGGCTGAGATCGGTCACGGACGGCGAGACCCGGCGGCTGTCGGTCTCCGGTGTCTTCGTCGCGATCGGACACGAGCCGAATACGGGCGTCTTCGCGGGTCAGCTCGAGATGCGCAACGGCTACATCGTGGTGCGAAGCGGCACCGGGGGGGATGCGACCGCGACGAGCGTCCCGGGCGTTTTCGCCGCGGGCGACGTGGCCGATCACGTCTACCGGCAGGCGATCACCTCGGCCGGCGCGGGCTGCATGGCGGCGCTCGATGCCGACCGCTACCTCGAGCGGCTGGAGACCGCGGGAAGCTAGCACCCTCGGG
>DASZYK010000334.1:0-5828 GCA_035545455.1 Steroidobacteraceae bacterium | reverse complement strand
CGTCACCTGCTGATCGATCCACTCGATGCCCTTGGACTGCAGCGGATCCCGCAGCAGCACCCGCGTCCGCTCGCGGTCGCGCCAACCGACCGCCACCCAGGGGTTCGAGGGGGTGAACTCGAAGTAGGGACCAGTGCCGATGAGCGTGACGCGATGGGACTTGTCGAGACGCTTGCGCAGCTCGTAGGCGCAGGGTACGCCGCCGATGCCGGCCCCGATGACTGTTATCTGTGCCATGACGGCCTCCGGGAGAGAAGCTCTCCCATGCTGGGAATCAGTCCGCCTTCGATGATGCGCCGGTCAGTCATGGACCAGCACTCCGGACACGCGCTCGGCGCGGGCCTCTCTGCGCTTGAGGTATGCGTAGTACAGAACCGGAATCACCACCAGCGTGAGCGCGGTCGAGACGAAGATGCCGAAGAGGAGGGACACGGCGAGCCCGTTGAAGATGGGGTCGTCGAGAATGAACAGCGCCCCGAGCATGGCCGCCGCCGCCGTGAGGGCGATCGGCTTGGCGCGGATCGCGCCGGCCCTGACCACGGCCTCCTCGAGAGGGAAGCCGTCGCGCACCGCCCCGTCGATGAAGTCGACGAGGAGGATGGAGTTGCGCACGATGATGCCGGCGAGGGCGATCATGCCGATCATCGAAGTCGCCGTGAACTGCGCCCCGAGCAGCGCGTGTCCCGGCATCACGCCGATGATGGTGAGCGGGATCGGCGCCATGATGATGAAGGGCACCAGGTAGGAGCCGAACTGGCCCACGATCAGCAGGTAGATCAGCATGAGCCCCACGGAGTACGCGAGGCCCATGTCGCGGAAGGTCTCGTAGGTGATCTGCCATTCCCCGCCCCACTTGATGGCGAAAGTGCCGGGATTCGCGGGCGGGCTGATGAAGCGCTGGGCGACAGGAACCCCACCGGGCGGATGTTGCCGCAGGTGCGAGGCGATCTCGAACATGCCGTAGAGCGGACTGTCGAGCCGGCCGGCCATGTCGCCCATCACGTACACGACCGGCAGCAGGTCCTTGTGATAGATGGGAGCGTCCCAGAAGCTGCGGGTCACGTGAACGACTTCCGAGATCGGCACCAGAGCGCCGCCCGCGGAGCGCACGTCGAGATCGAGCAGCCGGCCGATCGCCGCCTGATCGGCGGGCGGCAGCTCGAGTCTCACCGGGATCGGGTCGCGCTCGCGTCCGACATGCACGTAGGTGGCATCGAGTCCGGAAAGCCCGAGCGACAGGGTGTCGGTGATCTGCTCCTGCGAGATCCCGAGCAGGGCCGCCTTCTGCCGATCGACGTCGATGATGAGGCGCTGCGCAGGCGCGGTCAGGCTGTCGTCCACGTCGACTACGTCAGGCGTATCGTCGAACACCTTGCGGATGTCGGCGGCGAGCCGCTGCTGCCCGACGTACTGCGGGCCGTAGATCTCGGCCACGATCGGTGCCTGAACCGGGGGCCCCGGCGGCACTTCCACCACCTGCAGGGACGCGTGATAGCGGCGCGCGACGGCGGCGAGCGCCGGGCGCACTGCGAGCGCTATCGCGTGGCTTTCGCGGCTGCGCATGTCCTTCGGCACGAGCTCGACTTCGATCTCGCCGAGCTCCGGGCCGTCGCGCAGGTAATACTGCCGGACCAGCCCGTTGAAGTTGGTGGGAGCGGCTGTGCCCGCGTAGACCTGATAATCGCTGACCTCCGGCACGCGCGCGATGACGTCCGCCAGCGCATCGAGCATCCGCGCGGTCGTCTCGACCGTGCTGCCCACCGGCAGGCTCGCCACCACCTCGAATTCCGACTTGTTGTCGAAGGGCAGCATCTTCAGGACCACGATCCTGGCGCCCACCAGCAGCAGCGCCACCACGATCGCCGCGACGATTCCCCAGTACAGCCGGTGGCGGCGCGCGCGTCCCGGGACTCCCGCGAGAAACGGCCCGACGATGCGCTGGAAGATCGGCAGCAGCGGCGGCACCGGCGTGTGCCCGGTCGCTGCAAGGTGCACGCCCCCCAGGAGCTTGCGGCACAGCCAGGGAGTGAACATGAGCGCCACGCCGAGGGACAGCAGCATGCCGGTGCTGGCATTGATCGGAATGGGGCTCATGTAGGGTCCCATGAGGCCGCTCACGAATGCCATGGGCAGGAGCGCTGCGATCACCGTGAAGGTGGCGAGGATCGTGGGTCCGCCCACCTCATCGACCGCACGCGGAATGAGCTCGCTCAGCGTGCCGCCGCCCATGCGCATGTGGCGATGCACGTTCTCGACGACGACGATCGCATCATCGACGAGGATGCCGATCGAGAAAATGAGCGCGAACAGGGACACCCGATTGATGGTGAAGCCCCAGGCCCAGGAGGCGAAGAGCGTGGCGGCGAGGGTCACGGTCACCGCCGTGCCGACCACCAGCGCCTCCCGGCGTCCCATGGTGAGCAGCACGAGAAGCACGACCGAAGCCGTGGCGAAGAGCAGCTTCTCGATGAGCTTCATCGCCTTCTGGTCCGCCGTCGCGCCGTAATTCCGTGTGACGGTGACGTGTACGCCGGAGGGGATGTACGTGCCGCGCAACTGCGCGAGACGCTCCATCACCCGCCGGGCGACCGCGATGGCGTTGGTGCCGGGCTTCTTGGCGATCGCGATGGTGACGGCGGGCGCGTTGGCGACCGGCGGCATATGGACGTCAGCCGCGCCAGCGCCGGTGCCGAACCAGACGTAGGAGGCCGGTGTGCCCGGTCCCATCGAGACGTCTGCGACATCGCCGAGGTAAACCGGCTTGCCGTCATGAACGCTGACTACGAGATGCGCGACATCGTCGCGGCCCGCGAGAAAAGTGCCCGCCTTCACGGGCAGGACCCGGTTGTCGCCGACCAGAGCGCCCGCCTGACGCACGACGTTCGCCGCGGCGAGCGAGTGCGCGAGCCCCAGCGCCGTCAGGCCGTAGCCGGCGAGCTTCTGCGGATCGAGCTGTACGCGCACGAGGCTTCCGGGCGCGCCGATGGTGTACACCTTGCGGGTGTCGGGTACGCGCTTCAGCTCGGTCTCGATCGATCGCGCCACTTCGCCGAGCTGGTAAGAGCCGCGCGCCGGATCCGTCGTCCAGAGCGTGAGAGTGACGATCGGCACGTCATCGATGCCCATCGGGCGGATGAGCGGCGGCAGAATGCCCGAGCCCGCGGGACGCCAGTCCTGGTGCGAGTAGATCGCATTGTAGAGGCGCACGATGGCCTCGGTGCGCGGCTCGCCGACCTTGTACTCGACGGTCAGGATCGCGAGACCCGGCCGCGAGACGGAGTAGATGTGCTTCAGGCCTTCGATCTCACCGAGCATCTGCTCCATCGGCGAGGTGACTTGGGTTTCCACCTGACTCGCGGAAGCCCCGGGGAACGGAATGAAGATGTTGGCGAAGGTAACGTTGATGTCGGGATCTTCCTCGCGGGGCGTGACCGCCAGGGCGAATACGCCCATGACCAGCGCCGCGATCGCCAGGAGCGGCGTCAGCTGACTGTGCAGGAACCGGCGCGCCAGGCGCCCGCTGAAGCCGAGACCGCCGCTCACGCGCGCGCCCTCCTCGCCGACTGGCGGGCGCGATGCCGTCATGGGGCGGCGCCCCCGCCGACGGAGGGCTCCAGCCGCCGCATGGCGGCGAGAGGATCCTCCGCGACACGATCGCCCGGCCGCAGACCCGAAAGTACCTCAACCTGATCGTCGAAGCGGTCGCCGAGCCGGACCTGCTGCAGGGACGTACCGCCGTCGGGATGGACCAGGTATACCGCCGTGACCTCGCTGCGCCGGACGACGGCCGCCTCGGGTACGAGCAGCCGCTCCCGCTCGCCGATCACGAAACCCACCTTCACGAGCATCCCGGGGCGAAAGCCTTCACTGTTCTCCGGCAGCTCGAGCCATGCGCGGAAGGTGTTGGAAGGCGTGGAAGCAACCGGGAACAGGGTCACCCTGGTGGCGGCGATGCGCCGGCCGTCGAGGTAGACCGCTCCAGCCATGTTCCGGCGCACGGCATCCGTGATGGATTGCGGGATGTCGACCACTACGCGCAGACGCTGCAGCGACACGCCGCTCATGAGCGGAGTCCCCGGCGCCACGGTCTCCCCGACCTGGGCCAGGCGCTGCGTCACGACTCCCGAATAGGGAGCGCGGATCTCCGTGTAGGCCACGCCCTGCCTCGCATTGAGCAGAGCGGCTCGCGCGGCACTCAGCCGCGCCGCCGCCGCATCCCGATCGGCCATCGCCTGGTCGAGCGTGGCCTTGGCCACGACCTGCCGGTCGTACATGTCGACGATCCGGCGGTAGCGCGTTTCGGCCTCCGACGAGCGGGCCCGCGCTTCGCTCAGCGCGGCCTCGGCCTGCATGAGCCCGGCATGCTGTTCAGTCGCCCGCAGGCGGACGATCACCGCGCCGGCGGGCACGTAGTCACCCACGTCAAACAGGACAGCGGCGACGCGCCCCGACGTCTGGGCGGCGACCGTGGCGTGGTCGACCGCCTCGACGATTCCATCCAGCCGCCACTCGGCCGGCGTCCTCGCGGGCTCGACCATGATCGAGGCGAGCCGCGGACCGGCGGCACGCCCCGGCGGCGCCGGCCCCGGTCTGCAGCCGCAGGCCGCGACCAGCAATGCTCCCGCGGTCCAAGCCGCAATCCTCCAGCCGATTCTCATGGACTGTTCCACCCGGGAGACCATCGCCCGCTTTCCCGGAGAGTGTCGGGCATCCGAGGCATCCACCGTACTCGTAGCTGACGCAATGGCCGCAGGAGAAATACGTACATCCGCCCGCATGAAACGCCCGTGCGCGGGATGCCGGGACCCCGGTGCCGCCGCCGACATCGCCACCTCAGTGGAACGCGGCACCGGGCTGCACGCCCAGCCTCCTCAGGATCCGGGCAAGCGGACAGAAGCCGGTGAATGCGGACTGCAGCAGATTCAGGCCCACGAAAGCAGCCAGCAGGAGCCACCACGGGCTCGCGACGACCCCGAGCAGCAGGCCGAGGAGCACTACGGCCCCGGCGAAGGCCAGCACGATGCGATCAATGGTCATATCGGCACTCCAGCGGCCCGGTGGAAATCCGGACCTCGTGCGCGTACTATATTAGTTAATTCTAATTTAGCAATACGTGGTTACACTGAGGCGCCGCTCGCGCCGCACGATGCTCATATTAGAGATTGCTGATTCCGCGGGCGGCGGATAAATTGGGGCCATGAGAAGGAGACCGTCCACGATGGGCACCGCCACAGAAGCACGGCCTGCCAACGCCAGGCCCGGCCGGCTGGCGCGGGAGATGCGGCCGCGCGCCGCGCAGGCGGCGAACCTTCTCAGAGCCCTTGCCAACGAGCAGCGGCTCATGATCCTGTGCCATCTCATCGATCAGCCGCTCGCGGTCGGTGAGCTCAACCAGCGGGTCTCCCTCAGCCAGTCGGCCTTGTCTCAGCACCTGTCCGTGCTTCGCGGTGCGGGCCTGGTGCGTACCGAGCGCGAGGCGCAATCGATCCGCTACTCACTGCCGCCCGGCGTAGTCACGCGGCTGCTCGATGTCCTGCACGCAGAGTTCTGCCCGCGCTGAGACGCGCGGATCGGATCGCGCGGCGCCGCGGCCTGTGTTGCCGGCGCCGTGCGCCGCCGGATCTTGACCCTGGACCATGGTCCATGGTCTAGCATATGCGGCAACTCGAGCGGGAGACGGGCATGGACTCCATCGGGATCGGGGCGCTCGCCAGGCGAGCGGGCGTCCGCATCGATACGGTTCGCTACTACGAGCGCAACGGGCTGCTCGCACCCAAGACGCGCCTGGAGTCAGGCTATCGCCGCTACGGCTCTACCGAGATCGCGCG
>DASZYK010000333.1:0-2983 GCA_035545455.1 Steroidobacteraceae bacterium | reverse complement strand
CTCGAGAGCGGCGCCGCAGCCCACCTCCCGGGCCGCTCAACAGCCGCCGAAGAGGCCGGTCTTTGCCGATTCCAACGTGAAGGAAGTGCTGGCCGCCCTGGATACGCCCGGTGCGGGTACCGCCGAGACGCGCGTGATGCCGGCCCCGGTCCTCCGCGACGACTCCGCCGACGACAGCTCGCTCACCGATACCCAGGTGTTGAGATTTCTCGAGGCGCGGCGCGAGGACGACGGCGGCAGGCAATCGGTCATGCAGGTCGACGCCGCCGCTGAATCGGGCATCTCATTGCTCAAGCCCGACGACACCGGCACCCGGCGCGCGCTGAAGGAAGCCGTGTCCCACAACGCGCCGGTCTACTTCGCGGTGCAGCTGCAATGGTCCGTCCAGCCGGTCCAGCTCGACAAGGTGCCGCCGCTCGCGATCTTCAGCGCCTACACGCTCTACTCCGTCGAGGGCAGCCGCGAGGGCCGCAAGTGGTACGGCCTGCGGCTCGGCTTCTTCAACGATGCGATCTCGGCCAAGCAGGTGGCCTACTACGTGCGCTCGGAGTTCAACTCGGTCGCCGTCGTGCCCGTGAGCCAGCAGGAGCGCGAGCGCGCCACCGAGGATAATCAGCGGTTCTCCGGCGTCGGCGCCGCGCGCAAAGCGCCCAAGGCCGAGGACAACGAGTTCAAGCTCATCGATACCGACGAGGCGCCGAGCCCCGCGCCCGCGTCCCAGGCGCCAGCGGCACCGCCGTCGCCGCCGCGGCCTGTCACGCCAGCGCGCAGCGCGCGCAAAAGCGGAGGCAAAGTCGGCGCGCGCGAGCGCCGCACACCGCAGACGCTGGAGGAAACTCTGGAAATCCTCGGTGCGAACGAGCTCGCCATCGACAATGGCAGCGGCGAGTCGCTCAACGATACCGGGGTGCGCCACCTGCGCGTCGAGATCCAGAAGAACACCCCGTTCTCGCGCCTGCTCGAGCGCTTGAGCGAGCGCGTCCGCAAGTCCTGATCCGGGTACGCGCTGCGCAACGGCAGCTCGCCAGGCTGCCCAAGGCCGCCCCGAGCCGGGGGCGCATCCTGCGACAGGCTGCGCCCGTTCTATTTGCCGAACAGCTTCTCCAGCTCCAAGCGGGCGCGATCGACCTCGGCGGTGTTGGGCGGCACGTAGGCGCCCGGCCGCGGCTTGAAGAAATCGCAGAAGTTCGCACGCGTCTTGTCGCGCACCTCCTCCGCCGTCGGCTCGCGGCAGTGCTTGGCGACACTGGTGTCGTAGTCGACGCACATCCGGCACACGTGCAGCTCGGCCCGGCATTTCGGGCACTCCTCCAGGCGGCGCAGCGGCAGCGTGAGGGCAGCCAGCGAGGCGCCGCACTTCCAGCAGACGAGGCCGGTCGATGGCATGACCTGGATTATGCGCCACTCACACGACGCGGTCCTTCAAAAAGGACTCGAGCGCCCGCCCGGTATGGGAATCGCGCTTGCGCCGCGCCACCTCGGCGGGGGTGCCCTGCGCGACGATACGGCCGCCGTCCTCGCCCGCCTCCGGTCCCATGTCGACGATCCAGTCCGCCTCCGCCATCACGTCGAGATTGTGCTCGACCACCACCGCGGTGTTGCCCGCGGCAACCAGCCGGTGCAGCACGTGAATGAGCTTCTCGACATCCGCCATGTGCAGGCCCACGGTCGGCTCATCGAGCACGTACAGCGTGTGCTTCGGGATCTGGCGCGGACCCGCGGCGAGGCCGGACGCATCGTTTCGGGAGGCGTCTTCGAGAAGCGATGCCGGACCGGGGAGCGCCTCGGTGCGGACCTTGGCGAGCTCGGCCACCAGCTTGATGCGCTGCGCCTCGCCCCCCGACAACGTCGGGCTCTGCTGGCCGAGAGTGAGGTAACCGAGTCCGACGTCCTGCAGCAGCTTCAGCGCGTGGTGAACACGCGCATGTGAGCGGAAGAATTCCAGCGCCTCGTCGATGTCCATCGCGAGGACATCGCCGATGCTCTTCTCCCGCCAGAGAACGGACAGGGTCTCCGAGTTGAATCGGCGCCCTCCGCAGACGTCGCAGAGCACCTTCACGTCCGGCAGAAAGCTCATCTCGATGGTCTTGACGCCCTGGCCCTCGCAGGCCTCGCAGCGGCCCCCGGCCGTATTGAACGAGAAACGGCTCGCGGTATAGCCGCGCAGGCGCGCCTCGGTCGTGCCGGCGAAGATGCGGCGGATGTCGTCCCACAGGCCGATGTAGGTCGCCGGACAGGAGCGCGGCGTCTTGCCGATCGGCGTCTGATCGACTTCCAGCACCCGGTCCACCTGCTCGAGGCCCCGCAATCCGGCGCAGCCGATGAGCTGCGGACCGTTCGTCCGGCGCCTGCCCGGAGGCTTGCCGCCGTTTCGCGCCGCCGAGCCGCGCGAGTCCGCCCTCGCGCTAGCATCGCCGAGCTGTCGGCGAAGGTTGGCATAGAGCACGTCGCGCGCCACGGTCGACTTTCCGGATCCGGACACTCCGGTGATCACCACCAGCCTGCCGAGCGGAATGCGCACGTCGGTGTTGCGCACGTTGTGCAGCGACACCTTCTCGAGCTTCAGGTACGGGGTGCGCGTGTTGACCGGCCGGTGGGGTTGCGCCGGATGGCGCAGCGGCTGGCGCAGGAAGCGGCCGGTCGTCGACCGCTCGTTGGCGATGAGATCCTTCACCGTGCCTTCGCCCACGACCTCGCCGCCCAGCACGCCCGCGCCCGGGCCGAGATCGAGCACATGGTCGGCCCGGCGGATGGTCTCCTCATCGTGCTCCACGACCACCAGCGTGTTGCGGTGACTCGACAGCTCCGCGAGCGAGTCGAGCAGGACCCCGTTGTCACGCGGGTGCAGCCCGATCGTGGGTTCATCGAGGACATAACATACGCCCTGCAGGTTGGAGCCGAGCTGCGCGGCGAGGCGGATGCGCTGCGCCTCGCCGCCCGAGAGCGTCGGCGCGGAGCGATCGAGCTGCAGATACCCGAGCCC
>DASZYK010000332.1:0-3915 GCA_035545455.1 Steroidobacteraceae bacterium | reverse complement strand
GTTAGAGGGGCTGCAGCTCCGTCCGGCGGCCGTTCCTCCGCCTTGGGTTGCTCGAAAGCCGAGGACATCAGTCACAAGGTAGTCCTGATGGACTCTTTGAAGCAACCAACATTCTCGCGCCGCTCAAGGCGCAGCATCATCGTCTGATCTTGGGCGCCAACACCAGTATGCCGCCCTGCCGTCGGCCCCGCTCAGGAGTCGCTGAGCCGGATCGGCTCGGTGGAGGGACATGCTGACACATGAGCGTGCGCTTCTTTGCTAACGCAGCACTTCGTCGAGAAATTGAAGCAGCGAATGCCAGGCACGGCGGTCGGCCGTCTCGTCGTACACCATGCCGCCCGCGCGGTCATTGGCGTGCGGGTTGGTGAAGGAGTGCCGGGTGTTGCCGTAGGCGTGGAGCTGCCAGTCGGCGCCTGCCGAGGTGAGCTCCTTCGCGATGGCGAGCACGTCCTCGGGCGGGCCCATGGGATCATCGTACCCGTGGAGCATGAGGACCTTCGAGCGGATCCTCGTCTGCGGCAGGCCGTTGGGCTTGAGCAGGCCGTGCAGGCTGACGACACCGCGCAGGTCCGCGCCGCTGCGGGCGAGATCGAGCACGCACATGCCGCCGAAGCAGAATCCGATGGCGCCGATGCGGCGCGCGTCGACCTCAGGAAGCCCCTGGATCGTGGTGAGCGCCGCGGTGACGCGGCGGGCGAGGAGCGAGCGGTCCTCGACGAAGGGGCCGATCAGCGCCGAGCACTCCGCGTTGGTGGTGCCGCGCTTGCCCTTGCCGAACATGTCGAGCGCGAAGGTGGCGAAGCCATGCCAGGCGAGGCGCCGCGCCTTGCGCTCGACGAACTCGCCCCGTCCGCCCCACTCGTGCCCGATCAGCACGCCCGGCAGCGGTCCCGGACGGGAATCGTCGTGGCAGAAGAAGCCCTCGAGAAGGGTCGAGCCGTCGCGGTACTCGATCAGCCGCTCGCGAATCGTCATGGTTCGATCCTCCGGAGAGCGCCGCGGAATGGCGCGGGGAGATTCTAGCAAAGCGGGCGCGGGCGCCCGGAATCCGGCACCGGGCGCATGCCGCGCGCGCCGCTCGCCCGCCGGAGCGTGTTACCCTTGGCGCCGAAGTCCAATAACGAGAGTTCGCCCGCCCATGATCCCCGCAGCGGAGGCGCTCCAGCGCCTCAAAGAAGGCAACCGCCGCTTCGTCGAGCGGGTACGCAACCGCGAGCCGCTGCTCGGCGCCTCGACGCGGCTCGAGCTCACCCAGCTCCAGGAGCCCTTCGCGATAGTGCTCGGATGCTCCGATGCGCGCGTGCCCGCGGAGATCGTCTTCGACCAGGGGCTCGGCGATCTCTTCGTCATCCGCATCGCCGGCAACATCGTCTCGCCCTCGCAGCTCGGCAGTGTCGAGTTCGCCGCGTCGCAGTTCGGGACGCGCCTGGTGGTCGTGCTCGGCCACTCCCAGTGCGGCGCCATCCGCGCCACGCTCGAGGAGCTTCGCCAGCCCGCGGAGAATCAGTCCCGCAACATCCGCTCCATCGTCGACCGGGTGCGCCCCTCGGTGGAGGTGCTGCTCAAGACCGACCTGCGGCTCGATGAGGAGGCGCTGGTGCGTCACGCCGTGCGCGCCAACGTGGGCGTTTCCGTGAGTCACCTGAGGTACGGCTCGGACGTGCTGGAGAGGCTGATCCGCAACGAAGGGCTCATGGTCGTGGGAGCGGAGTACTCGCTGGAGACCGGGGAAGTCGAGTTCTTCGACGGCCAGGGGGCCTAGGCCCGGCATCCGACAGCGCCTGGCGCGGCGGCCGCGGCTCGTTCGGATCAGCTTGGAGCCGACGGTGTGAAGCGGTGTCAGGGCCGCTTGAACAGGCCCGCGCCCAGCACCACGATGCCGGCGCCGAGAACAGCGCCTCCCACCCACTCGGGAAGCGTCCGCTCCTCCCGTACCTTCGCCTCGAAGCCTCCGAGCTTGACCACGCTCTCCTCGCGCGAGTAGTGGGGCGGCCGCAGGATCAGAAAGACCCCCGCGGCGATGAGGATGAGACCGGCGATGAGTGAGGCTCGCATGGCGGTATTGTACCGAATGCCGCGAGCCGAGGCGCGGCCGCAGTCAAGGCGACACGACCGCTTTGATTCCACGCCATGAATCGGCATCGCCGCGTCTTTTGCGGCAGCGCGGCGGTCCCAGTGCTATCGGTTACTCTTCTCGTCCTTACGGCCATGTTCTTCAAAGTCGGCCGTGAAGCCAATGGGACGGTGCGTGGGCGGGGGCGAGTTCATGAGCTGACGGATTGCCGAGAGGATGGCGGATATCGCTTCGTCGTGTGTGGTCAGCCTTTTTTCGATGCGCGCCTCGAGCTCATCCAGACGCCGGGCGAGCTCCTTGTTCGAGGTGAGAAGCTCGCGCAACTTCACGAAGGCGCGCACGACATAGACGCTCATCTCGACGGCACGGGGGCTATTGAGGACGGTGGCGGCCATGATGGCGCCGTGTTCGGTGAAGGCGTAAGGAAGATAGCGACGCCCCCCGCGGCCCACCTTTGAGGTCGCAATTTGCGACCTCAAAGCCTCGGCCTCTTCGGCACTGATTTGAAACACGAAATCCGCCGGGAAGCGTCCGCGGTTGCGGCGGATCTGCTCATTGAAGCGCTTGGTCGCGACGCCGTAGAGAGCGGCGAGCTCTGCATCGAGGACGACCTTCCGGCCGCGAAGGATGAGGATCGAGCGGGTGATGTGCTCGACGCGCACGAGGGCGGCACTTCCGGAAGAGGTCATGGGTAAGCTCGCTCTTTGCCCGTCGGCGGCCTTCACCTGATATTGCCGGGCCGGCGGGCACGACGTTGATCAAACTGGAAATTTTCCGGGATTGCGGTTTGCCCGGCAATGATGTCAGAGAACTTTTCCGTCTGTATTGGGCGTGCGGATCTGACGCTAGGGATAGCTCTCAGGTCATCCCGCCGCTGACGGAGATTACTTGTGACGTCAGATACGACGCCTCGTCCGATGCGAGGAAAGCAACGACGCTCGCAACTTCCTCCGGCAGCCCCGCACGATTCATGGGTACCAGACGCTCGATGGCTTTCTCATCGAAGTGATCGCGGCTCATCGGGGTGCTGATGATGCCCGGGGCGACGGCGTTGACGGTGATGCCGCGTGTGGCGACCTCGAGGGCGAGCGCCTTGGTGGCGGAGTTGAGCGCCCCCTTGGCGGCGGCGTAGTTGACCTGCCCCTTATTGCCGATTAGCGCCGAGACCGAGGAGATGTTGACGATCCGTCCCCAGCGGGTGCGGATCATCGGCATGAGGAGCGGCTGCGTGACGTTGAAGAAGCCGTTGACGGACACGTCGATCACGCGATGCCACTGATCCGGACGCATTCCGGGGAGGACCGCATCATCGTGGATTCCTGCGTTGTTCACCAGGATCTGGATGGGACCGGCGGCCAGCGCGGCCTCGAGCACCTGCCGCGTGCCCTCCGTGTCGGTCACGTCGAAATGCAGCGCCGCGGCGCTGCCGCCGCCGGAGGTGATCTCCTTCACCACGCTTTCCGCGGCATCCACACCCTGGCGCGCATGCACGTAAACGTGATGACCCTCACGCGCGAGACGGCGGCAGATCGCGGCGCCGATGCCGCCGCTGCCGCCGGTGACGAGGGCACGCCTGGCCGTATTGCTCATGTGATCTGCGCTCCGAAAACGATGCCGGCCCGGCCGCTCAGGAGCTCGCGGCCGGCGCTCGAGACGGCGAACTGGTAGAGCGCCGTGCTCTCATCCCCCGCGAGGCGCTCGGCGCTGGCGATCAGGTCCTCCGGCAGCTCATCGAGCCGCGTGACGTGCAGGACGAGATTGCGCAGGCTGGCGAGATACCCGGGCCGGGCCCGGGCGCCGGACATCGATGCCACGATCGCGCCGTGCACGGCCATCGCCTG
>DASZYK010000331.1:0-1672 GCA_035545455.1 Steroidobacteraceae bacterium | reverse complement strand
GCATTCCTGCCGCCGGCTCCGGCTTGTCGGTGCCCGGCGACAGCATAGGGGATCTCAGGCATGCGCATCCGTACCCGCTTACTCGCCACTCTCACCGGTGTTGTGCTCGCGTTCACCGCCATCGCGGCGCACGCGCAGGCCATGGAGGAAGGGCGCCTTCTCCTCGCGACGCAGGTGCTCAACGACATCCGCGGCTCGCGCGACCAGGGCATTCCGGATCGCCTCCTCGAGCGCGCCTACGGGATCGCCGTCATTCCGGAATTCACCAAGGTCGCATTCTTCCTCGGCGGCGCGCGCGGACATGGGGTGCTGGTCGTCAGGGATGCGACGGGCCACTTCTCCAGTCCGATCTTCGTCACACTGACCGGCGGCAGCTTCGGCTTCCAGTGGGGTGTGCAGAAGACCGACCTCGTGCTGGTCTTCACCTCCCGCAAGGGGATCGAGGGCATCACGGGCGGCAAGCTCACGCTCGGCGGTGACGTCTCCGTCGCGGCGGGTCCGGTCGGCCGGCAGGCCTCCGCGGCGACCGATCAGGCCTTCAACGCCGGGGTGTATTCGTACTCGCATACCCGCGGGATCTTCGCGGGGGTTGCCCTGTCGGGCGCTGCGTTGACGATCGACGATTCCGCAAACGCGGAGCTTTACCACCGCCCGGGCCTTCTCTCTTCCGAGATCATCTCCGGGGCCGTGCGCACGAATGACGATGCCGCCCGACGCTTCCTGACCGCCGTCTCGGAAGGCACCGGGCTGCAGCCTGCCTCCTCTTCCGTCGCGCGCTCCGCGGCCGCTCCCGCCGCCGCCCCTTCAGCAGCAGCCCCCGCCCGGCCGAGCGGACCGGCCGCCCAGGCGTTCCCGCTGCAGGATTCCAATCCCGGCAGCAACCCCAATCCAAACTAGGGAATCACCCCGGCGGGTGATGCGGCTGTCGGCTGCGCCCGTCCGGGGGACACCGACCGAGCGCCTCCGGCCCGGCCGGCAGGTGCCCGACTCTGATCGGCCGGACGCCCGCATCGTCTCCTGGTGCGGTATGCGTGGCATCGTCACGCTCGCGGCCGCGATGGCCTTGGCCCGGCGGCTCGCCGCCCTCGCTGGAGACGCTCCGTTGCGAGTACGAGGCGCGCATACGGGAAGCCGAGCCGCAGGTCCGGGCGTCGCGCACGGACGCCATCCTGGCCCACGCGTTTCGGCGGGCCGTGGCCGCCCAGCGGCGTGCGCTGGTCGAGCTGCGGGCGCGCTCCATCATCGGCGATGACGCCTTCCACGTGGCCGAGGAGGAGATCGATCTGCTCGAGCTGACGGCCGACGAGCGTGTCAGGCCCGAGACCTGATCGCCCTACCCCAAGCGGGCCCGTCGCCTGCGCCAAAGGAGAGATGGGATTCTCCGCCGCGTTCCGGCAGAGTGTAGCGCTGAGCCCCGGCGAAGAGACTCCCCAGGACACTCCCTTGAACGAAGCCGCAGCAAGCATGAGCCGGACGAGCGCCGCCGGCCGCACCGCCTTCTCGGTGCTGGCCGCGATCAGCTTCTGCCATCTGTTGAACGACATGATGCAGTCGCTGCTGCCGGCGCTGTATCCGATGCTGAAGACTTCCTACGCCCTGACCTTCGGTCAGATCGGAGTCCTCACCTTCACCTATCAGATCACCGCTTCGCTGCTGCAACCGCTGATCGGCC
>DASZYK010000330.1:0-5286 GCA_035545455.1 Steroidobacteraceae bacterium | reverse complement strand
CTGCAGCGGCTGCCTGGAGAAGTTCCGCGCGAACCCGGACCGCTATCTCGCGGGCCGTGATGAGCTGCGCACGAGCGTGCCGGCGGCCGTGCGCGCCGCGGCCCCGGCTGGAGCGATCTACACCTGCCCGATGCATCCGGAGATACGGCAGATCGGTCCGGGAAGCTGCCCCATCTGCGGAATGGCGCTCGAGCCGCTTCAGCCGGCCGTCGAGGCCGGCCCGAATCCAGAGCTTCGCGACATGACTCTGCGCTTCTGGGTCGGCGCCGCTCTCGCCCTGCCGATCGTGGTGCTCGACATGGCCGGACACATTCCCGCGCTCGGTCTGCACCGGCTCATCCCACCGGCCGCCTCGATGTGGATTCAGCTCGCGCTCGCGACCCCGGTCGTTCTCTGGGCCGGCTGGCCGCTGCTCGAGCGGGCGTGGAGCTCCGTGCGCCGGCGCTCACTCAACATGTTCAGCCTCATCGGGCTGGGCGTCAGCACGGCCTATGTGTACAGCCTGGCGGCGATGTTCGCGCCGGGGGCGTTTCCGAGTGGCCTGCGCGGCGCGGGCGGACTCATTCCCGTGTACTTCGAGTCCGCGGCGGTCATCACGGTGCTCGTGCTCCTCGGACAGGTGCTCGAGCTTCGGGCGCGGGAGGCAACCGGCGGCGCGATCCGCAGCCTTCTCAACCTCGCTCCCAAATTCGCGCGGCGCATCCGCGCCGACGGCGGCGACGAGGAGATCCCGCTGGAGTCCGTGCAGGTCGGAGACCGGCTGCGGGTACGTCCCGGCGAGGCGGTGCCGGTGGACGGCGCGGTGCTCGAGGGCGCAAGCGCGGTAGACGAATCGATGGTCACGGGCGAATCGATCCCGGCTGCAAAGGCGCCGGAATCGAAGGTCGTCGGCGGCACCATCAACGGTACGGGCGCCCTGATCATGCGCGCCGAGCGAGTCGGCTCGGATACCATGCTCGCGCGCATCGTGCGGATGGTGGCGGAAGCCCAGCGCAGCCGTGCTCCGATTCAGCGGCTCGCCGACCTCGCCTCCTCCTGGTTCGTGCCGGCCGTGATACTGGCTGCGGTCGCCGCGTTCGTCGTCTGGCTCGTGATCGGCCCGGCGCCGCAGCTGGCATACGCGCTGGTCGCGGCCATATCAGTGCTCATCATCGCGTGTCCTTGTGCCCTGGGTCTGGCAACGCCCATGTCGATCATGGTCGGCGTCGGCAAGGGCGCCACGGCGGGCGTTCTCATCAAGAATGCGGAAGCCCTGGAGCGCTTCGAGAAAATCGACACCCTGATCGTGGACAAGACCGGCACGCTGACCGAAGGCAAGCCGCGGGTCATCGCGGTCGCGGCCGTTGCGGGCTTCGACGAGGCAACGGTGCTCGGGCTCGCGGCGAGCCTGGAGCGCTCGAGCGAGCATCCGCTTGCGGCAGCCCTTGGCGCTGCGGCGCGCGACCGGGGGCTCGTCCAGGAGAACGTGACGGAGTTTCGTTCGCTCACCGGCAAAGGGGTCACGGGGTCGGTCACCGGCCGTGAAATTGCCGTAGGCAATGCCGCACTGATGCAGTCGCTGCGGATCCCGACAGGAGATCTCGAGCCACAGGCGAAGACATGGCGCAGCGAAGGAGCAACCGCGATGTTCGTCGCGATCGACGGCCGTGCCGCGGGGATCCTCGCGGTGGCCGATCCGATCAAGGCGGGCACACCCGCCGCCCTGGCGAGTCTGCGGCACGAGGGCGTCCGCATCGTGATGGTGACCGGCGATCACCGTGCGACGGCCGAGGCGGTCGCGCGCAAGCTCGGCATCACCGAGATCGAGGCCGAGGTGCTCCCGGAGCACAAGAATGCCATCGTGCGCCGTCTGCGCTCCGAAGGGCGATCGGTGGCGATGGCCGGGGATGGCGTGAATGACGCTCCGGCGCTCGCCGAAGCCGAGGTCGGGATCGCAATGGGCACGGGAACCGATGTGGCGATGCAGAGCGCGGGGGTGACGCTCGTGAAGGGAGATCTCGCGGGTATCCTCCGCGCGCGCGTGCTGAGCCGCGCCACCATGCGCAACATCCGCCAGAATCTCTTCCTGGCGTTCGTCTACAACGTGATCGGGATTCCGGTGGCGGCGGGCGTCCTCTATCCCGCTTTCGGCTTGCTTTTGAGCCCCATGATCGCCGCCGCGGCGATGAGCCTGAGCTCGGTCTCCGTCATCGGCAATGCGCTCAGGCTGCGGCTAGTGCCGCTCGCGACGTCGCAGCCGCCCCGGTGAGCGGCTCGTTGCGCCCGGCGTCGGCTATCGGGATTTGCGCCTGCGCCACCATCGCCTGACGGCCACGACCGACCAGACGGCTTCGACGATCCCGAATGGCCATGCACCCTGCAGGAACCCGTAGATCGAGCCGAGCGCGCAAGCGCCCGCGAATGCGAGGACGTATGCGGGCCCGCGCTCTTCGAGCGCGTAGAAGACCAGCATCGCGGTCACGGCGATCAGCCCGAAGAGCGTAAGCGCATCCACCGCTGCGGCCTCAGCGCGCCGTGGACGCCGCGATCACGGCCGCTGCGGCCGCTGACTCGGGGCGGGACCGCCCACCGCAAGAACGATGGAAAGTCCGAGCGCCAGACCGCCGAGAACCACGAACGTGGTCCAGAACGCCTCCTTCATGTAGGCCAGGGAGAGCACGCCGGTCAGCAGATAGAAGATTCCAATCAGGCCGGACGCGGACAGGCCCGTGTGGTCGCCGCGCCAGGCCCGCCAGGCGCTTGCGATCACCAGCAGCCCGAACACCAGCATGCAGCCGCCGCAGAAGTACCACACGAGGTAGACCAGCTTTTCGGTGTGGCTATCGAGCGCGACGCGGGCCAGCCCGATATCCAGCGCTTTGCGGCCCGCGAAGCTGTGGCCGAAAGCGCCGAGAAAGATGAGCAGACCGGTCAATGCGAGTGCCAAGGAGGCGACTTTGCGGGTCATGCGTGACTTCCAATGAGTGGGAAAGTGACTGATCCGGCGGCGCGTACCCGGCGAGACCCTGAAGCACGGCCCTTCTTTTATTCGAAGCCATTGTCAGCGTGAAAGTGGGAGTCTACCCGGCATTGGCGAAAGTTGGGAGCCGCGGGCCCCGGGCACCACCGCACGCATCCAAGTGAGTCACCGCGGGCCCAGGCGAAAAGCCACGGCAAACCCCTTGGGATGCGATACTTCCAGGTACGGACATCACCTGACAGGGAGCCCATGCGCGGCTTCGGACGCGGCACATTTCAATTCCTGCGTGACAACGCCCGCTGGCTGGCCGGCGGCTTCCTGCTCATGCTGTTCTCCTCGTTCGGACAGACCTTCTTCGTCGGTCTGTCCGGCAATTATCTGCGCGCAAAGTTTCACCTGTCGGGCGGTGCCTTCGGCGGCGTGTACATGGTGGCGACGGTAGGGAGCGCGCTCACGTTGCCATGGCTCGGACGCACGCTCGATCTGATGCCCGGCTGGAAGGTCGTGCGTTTCACCATGCCGGCCCTCGCCCTGGCCTGCGTGCTGATCGCGATCGCGCCCAACGCCGCGGTGCTCACCCTTGCGCTCTATCTGCTGCGGCTGTTCGGCCAGGGGATGATGACCGAGACGGCCATGACCGAGATCGGGCGATGGTTCCTCGCCAACCGGGGCCGTGCCATGGCGCTGGTCCTGCCCGGCCAGCAGGCCGGGGTGGCGATCCTGCCGGTTCTGGTCGTCCTCTCCGACAGGGCGACGCGGGACTGGCGGACCGCATGGTTCGCCGCGGCGGGCCTGACCGTGCTCATCGGGCTGCCGGCGATCGTGGCGTTGATGAAGGTTCAGCGGGTGCCGAGGTCGCACGAGGCGAAGTCCCAGCGCCGGCGCACGGCGCGCGACTGGACCCGCTCGGAAGTGATACGGGACCCCATTCTGTATCTGTTGCTGCTGGGCGTCCTCGCGCCGCCATCCATCTCGACGGTCATCTTCTTCGAGCAGGACTATCTCATCGCCCTGCGCGGCTATGACCGGTTGGCCTTTGCGGCCGCTTTTCCCGTGATGTCCGTTACGACGGTGGTGTTCGGCCTCCTCTGCGGACACCTGATCGACCGGCTCGGAGCTTTGAGGCTCCTGCCGTACATCCTGATCCCGCTCGCCGTCGCCGCGGCGGCTGTCGCCCTCATTACGCCCGTCTGGGGCGTGTACCTCTTCATGCTCCTGCTCGGCATCAGCAGCGGCTTCACGTCGACCCTGCTCGGCGCCCTCTGGCCGGAGGTTTACGGGCTCGCAAATCTCGGCGGCATCCGCGCCATCGTCGTGTCGGCCATCGTGCTCTCGACGGCCCTCGGGCCCGGAATCTCCGGCGCTCTGATCGACAGAGGCGTCTCGCTGCCAACGCAGATGCTGTGGCTGTCCGGCTGGTGTGTGGCGGCTTGCTTCGTGCTGGCGTTCGCCGCATCCCGAGTGCGGCTGCGCGAGGCGCGGACACTCCTCCCGCAAGCGGAAGCGCCGTAGCGCCAGCCGGCATCGCCCAGGTGACAGTTGTCACTTCGAGGCGGTGACGATTGGCACTGCCGTGGCCGGCGCCGGCACGCCATCCTGGAGGACATGAATGCCGCGCCGCAACCTTCTGGCTCGCCCCGCCGCGCCCCCGATGCGAGCAGCGGCTCGCTGCTCGACGATCTGAGGATCGAGCGCTCGCAGCGGGAGTCTTCCGGGAGGCGCCGCTGGCGCTGGTGGACCGCCGGCGCTCTGATCGTGCTATCGGCGGCAACCGCGATCGCGGTCGACGACGCGCGCGGTACTGCCTTTGCCGTCTCCGAGGCGACTGCCGTCCCCGCCTCGGCCGAATCGGGCCCAACAGCGATTCTGCAGGCCTCCGGGTATGTCACCGCGGCGCGTCAGGCGACGGTGTCGGCTCAAATCACCGGAGAGATCTCCGGTGTCCTCATCGACGAGGGCCAGCACGTCCGCAAGGGCCAGGTACTCGCGCGGCTCGATGACCGCGCTCAACAGGCGGCGCTCGCCGAAGCGCGGGCCCAGCTGCAAGCCTCGCTGGCGGTACTGCGGCAGGACGAGTCGCAGCTCGCACAGGCGCGCCGCGACCTGAGACGCGCCGAGAGCCTGATCGGCCAGCACCTGATCTCCGAGGAATCCTTCGAGACCTCGCGGACCCAGGCAGCCGTCTCTGCCGGGCAACTCGACTCCCAGCGCCGCCAGGTCCAGCTCGCGGCGGCGGGTGTGCGCGCCGCTCAGGAGCAGGTGGATAACACGATCGTCCGCGCGCCCTTCTCCGGCGTCATCACCGACAAGGCGGCGCAGATGGGCGA
>DASZYK010000329.1:0-5305 GCA_035545455.1 Steroidobacteraceae bacterium | reverse complement strand
GAGCGCGGCGAGCGCCGCGCGGGGATCGAGATGCCCCTCCCCCGGGAAATGGAGCGCCTGGCTGAAGCGCCCCGCGAGATCGGGCTCCAACGCGCCGATGCCATGAGCGTCGAGCCATTCGTAGCGCTCGGTACGGCGGGCGAACTGCCGCAGCTCCCCCGTATCCCGCCCGTGAGCCACCACCAGGCTTCCCCTGAGAGCGGTGCCGGGGAATCTCTCCGGCCACCACTCGAGGCTCTGCGCCCCGAGCGTCGCCACCAGGGGCTCGGCGCTCTCGCGCTCGCACCAGGGCGCGAGCATGCCGCCGGCGTACCAGGAGCAGCAGCGCTCGCCGAGCCGCTGTCCGCGCTCCAGCACCTCCACCGCCGCGCCGCGCTCGGCGAGCTCCACCGCGCAGGCGAGCCCCGCGACACCGGCACCGAGGACGAGGGCGCGCATGTCCGGCTTACCCGGCCCGTCCTGGCGCCGCGGCGCCCGGGGCCGCGGATCGCTCCGCCCGATCCGCTTGCGGCTCGCCCGGGGAGACGTAGATCTCCCCGCCCGCGGCGCGGAACTTCACCGCCATCTCCTGCATGCCCTGCTGCTTCGCCTCGGCGCGCACCTCGTGCGAGATGCGCATCGAGCAGAACTTCGGGCCGCACATCGAGCAGAAATGCGCCACCTTGTGCGCTTCCTTCGGCATCGTCTGGTCGTGGAAGGCGCAGGCGGTGTCGGGATCGAGGGAGAGGTTGAACTGATCTCCCCAGCGGAAATCGAACCTCGCCCTGGAGAGGGCGTCGTCGCGCTCGCGCGCGCCGGGATGGCCCTTGGCGAGGTCGGCGGCATGCGCGGCGATCTTGTAGGTGATGACGCCCGTCTTGACGTCATTGCGGTCGGGCAGTCCCAGATGCTCCTTCGGCGTGACGTAGCAGAGCATCGCCGTGCCGTACCAGCCGATCATCGCCGCGCCTATGGCGGAGGTGATGTGGTCGTAGCCCGGGGCGATGTCGGTCGTCAGCGGCCCCAGGGTGTAGAACGGCGCCTCGCCGCAGGTGGCGAGCTGCTTGTCCATGTTCTCCTTGATCTTGTGCATCGGCACGTGGCCCGGGCCTTCGATCATCACCTGACAGTCGCGCTTCCAGGCGATGCGGGTGAGCTCGCCCAGGGTCTCGAGCTCCGCGAACTGCGCGGCATCGTTGGCGTCGGCGATGGAGCCGGGGCGCAGTCCGTCGCCGAGGGAGAAGCTGACGTCGTACGCCCGGCAGATCTCGCAGATCTCCTCGAAGTGCTCGTAGAGGAAGCTCTCGCGGTGATGCGCGAGGCACCACTTCGCCATGATGGAGCCGCCGCGCGAGACGATCCCGGTGACGCGGTTGACGGTGAGGGGCACGTAGTGCAGACGCACGCCGGCGTGGATCGTGAAGTAATCGACGCCCTGCTCCGCCTGCTCGATCAGCGTATCGCGGAAAATCTCCCAGGTGAGATCCTCGGCGATGCCGCCCACCTTCTCGAGCGCCTGGTAGATCGGCACGGTGCCGATCGGCACCGGCGAGTTGCGGATGATCCATTCCCGGATGGTGTGGATGTTGCGGCCGGTGGAGAGGTCCATGACCGTGTCCGCGCCCCAGCGGATGGCCCAGACCATCTTGTCGACCTCCTCGGCGGTGGAGGAAGCGACTGCGGAGTTGCCGATGTTGGCGTTGATCTTCACCAGGAAGTTGCGGCCGATGATCATCGGCTCGGACTCCGGGTGGTTGATGTTGGCCGGAATGATCGCCCGGCCCGCGGCCACCTCGGCGCGCACGAACTCGGGAGTGACGAGATCCGGGATGGCCGCTCCCCAGGACTGGCCGTCGCGTGTGGCGGCGGCGCGACGCTGCTCCCGGCCGAGGTTCTCGCGGATGGCCACGAACTCCATTTCCGGCGTCACGATCCCCGCGCGGGCGTAGGCGAGCTGGGTGACGGCGGCGGCCCCTCGGGCCCTCAGCGGACGGCGGCTCACCGGGAAGGGCGGTGCGGCGCCGGCGGCGCCGGGCGCGAGGCCATTGTCCTCGGGCCGTACCGGACGGCCCTCACCGAATGCCACATCCCCGCGCGCCATGATCCATTCCTCGCGCAGCCGCGCAAGTCCCCGCTCGATGTCGATCCGCGCGTCCGGGTCGGTGTAGGGTCCCGAGGAATCGTAGACGACGAGCGGCGGCTCGCCCGCTGAAGGGTGCAGCGCGATCTCGCGCAGGGGGACCCGCAGCTGCGGATGGATGCGGCCGGGCGCGAATACCTTGCGGGAGGCGGGCAGCGAGTCGGAGACGACGGATAGCGGAACGGCATTCATCGTGGATGCTCCTCGAGCGGTTGGACCGCGGAAGATCCAGCGAGCCGTCGTCAGAAAGCGGACGGAAAAGAACTTTCCTACGCCAGCATGAACTGGATCAGGTTCGAAGGGTCGCCATGCCGCGCCGTACCGGCGCCACTGGCCTCTCAGCCCCTTGCCGGGGCTCCCCTAGTCTCTGCTGGGACGGAACATAGTCCACAGGTGGGTGGGGGTCAAGGCACCCCGGGAGGCACCTTGGACGGGAGCGGATCGGTAAGAACTGCAATCGGGAGGGCAATCTTTGCAAGAAAAACCCGAGAGCCGCGGCTCGATGGCCGCCGGCAGTCTCGGGCACCGAAGACGGTTGGGGAGGACTTAGGACCGGGATTCCCGGTGGGTTTCGCTCCCGCCTCCTCCGTGGCTCGCCTGCCCGCCCTTGCGGCCCGCCTCGGCGGCGAGCTCCGGGTTCTGCGAGAAACTGCGCTTCTCGTCCGGCACGCTCTGCCCGCCTTTGCGGCCGGCGGTCGCGGCAAGCTCGCGATTCTGCGAGAAACTGCGCTTCGAGCCGGGCACGCTCTGCCCGCCTTTACGGCCGGCTTCCGCGGCGAGACGCCGGTTCTGCGAGAAACTGCGTTTCTCGTCCGGAACCGCCTTGCCGCCCATGCTGGCGATCTGGCGCTGCCGCTCCGCGTTCATGGACGCGAATCCTCTATTGGACGTACGGCCCTCCGGGCTGCGTCCGTCGTGACCTGATACCTGAGCCATCACTACTCTCCTCACACAAGCTGGGTTCGTTGGGGCTCGCAGCCGACCACAGCGGCAGCAATCGATGTGCGGCCCACGGACTTGGAGAAAATCCGGCCAGCGAGCGGTCATGACCCAGCAAGAGCCATGCCGGCCGCAATCCCGCTTCAGTTGGGACCACCCGCGGGGCGGCCGGTTCCAACTTCCGTTGGATGGGTCAGGGCTTCTTTGTTGAGGGGTCGGGGTGGCCGGCGGCCAATCGGCGATCGATGCCGGCGATCTCCTGCTCGAGGATCGCCTTCACGCGGGCCGGCGGATCGAGGGAGAGGAGCTTCGCGAAGCGGGCGCGCGCCAGCGGCAGCTCGCCCCGGCGCATCGCCGCGGCCGCTCCGAAGAAGAGCGCCTGCGGCGAGGTCGGGTCGATCGCGAGCGCCTGCTCGATGAGCCGGCCGGCCTGGCCCTGGAGCTGCGAATCGTCCATCAGCGTGAGGGCCTCCGCCTCGCCGACGAGCGCATCGGCGCTGCGTCCCCCGGCCACCCGGTCCGCCCTGCCGTAGGCGCGCACCGCGAGCGGGTACTCCTGCAGGGCGACGTAGGAGCGCCCGAGCATGAGCCAGCCGGAGAGGTCGTCGGGGTGGTCATTGAGCTGATGCACCAGCCGCTCCACCATGCCCTCGGGCGATGCCACGCCCGGGGACTTGCGCCAGGACCAGTTGCTCCAGGTGGCATAGAGCGCCGCGGAGCCGATGACCAACACGCCGGCGGCCGCGAGCGCCGTCCACGGGGCCGCGGCGGCTTGCGCAGGCATGGGCTTGAGCAGCGGAATGGCGACCGCCGCCACGCAGGCCGCGGCCAGTGCCGCGGCGAAGAGGATGAAGACGGTCATCCGCTACACATCCATCAGGTCGTTGTCTTGCGGATCGGCCGCCGCGAGCGCCGACCGCCTGCGGATCACGGTGAGGGCCACGATCACTCCCACGAGGAGCATCGCCCCCGGAGCCAGCCACAGCCAGGCGGTCTTGAGGACGAACGGCGGCTTGAAGAGGATGAAGTACCCATAGCGCGAGACCATGAAGTCGCGGATCTGCTGGTCGGTCTTGCCGGCGAGCAGCATGTCGCGGATCTCCCGGCGCATGTCCGCCGCGAGGTTGACCGGGGAATCGGCCAGCGACTCGTCCTGACACTGCATGCAGCGAAATCCGTGGATGAGCGCGATGTAGCGCGCCTCGAGCTGCGGCGTCGGCATTTGCGTGGGCGCGATGGCCCAGGCCCGCGAGGCCACGAGCAGGAGCGAGGCCATGAGGGCGGCAATGGCGAGGCAGCCGGAGCGGCTCGGCATCAGGACCTCGACGCCGCGGCCGGTCCCGAGCTCAGCGGCAGGCGCGGCAGGATCTGCCGCTCCCAGGCCTCCTCGGTGATGGGGCCGATCACTTTGTACACGACGATGCCCTGCGGGTTCACGAGGAAGGTTTCCGGCGCGCCGTAGACACCCCACATGATCGCCTCGCTCCCGTCCTGATCGACCGCGATGGTCTGATAGGGATCGCCCTTCTCCTTGAGGAATGAGAGCGCATCGAGATTGTCATCCTTCCAGTCGAGCCCGACGAGGGGGATGAGGCCGGTCTGCTTGATCTTGAGGAGCATCGGGTGCTCGACGCGGCAGGAGCCGCACCAGGTGCCCCAGACGTTGAAGAGATACCAGTGGCCGCGAAGCTGCGCGGAGCTCACCCTCTGGCCGGGATCGGTGAGGCTCGGCAGCGAGAAGGCGGGCGCCGGCTTGCCGATGAGGGGCGATGGGATGAGGTCCTTGTCGGGGGACTGCCGGATGCCGATCCCGAGCACGACCACGAGCAGCGCAAAGACGACGAGCGGTATCGCGAAGCGGCTCATCCGGGCTGGCTCCGGGTGATCGCCCCGACCGGCGCGGCCGCGGGCGCCTGCGCCCGGGCGAGCCGATAGCGGCGGTCGGAGATCGCGAGCATGCCGCCCGCGGCCATGATGAAGGCCGCGAGCCAGATGAAGCTCACGAGCGGCCTCACCTGCAGCCGCAGGCTCCAGCGGCCATCGCCCAGGTCCTGGCCCAGCGCCACCAGGATGTTGCTGGTGCGATACATCTTGATCGAGGACGCGGTCGTCACGGTGTGCTGCACCCAGTACTGGCGCTTCTCCGGGTGCATCACCGCGACGGGGGCGCCGTTACGGGTGACGATGACCGTGCCGGCGACACCGCTGTAGTTGGGACCCTCGATCGGCCTGACCCCTTCGAACCGG
>DASZYK010000328.1:0-5202 GCA_035545455.1 Steroidobacteraceae bacterium | reverse complement strand
CTTGTCCGCTTCCTGTCCCCAGCCGGTGATGGCGATCAGCATGGAGCGCCGTCCCCAGCTGGTGCCGCGGATGCGCTCCGCGAGCTGATAGCCGTTCAGACCCGGCATCCCGATGTCGAGGAGCAGCGCGTCGGGCTCGAGCCGGCAGGCGAGGTCGAAAGCCTCGCGACCCGTATGCGCGACACTGACGTCGTGACCCGATGCCTCGAGGAGAGCGGCGCAGGTTGCCGCGCTGTCGCGATTGTCATCGGCCACCAGCAGGCGCAGCGGCTTCGTTCCCGCGCCAGCCGGCTCGCTCCGCTCATCAGCCTCCTCGGGGAGAACGGCATCTGTGATCGGCAGCCGCACCTGGAACTCGCTGCCCTGCCCCGCGCCCCGGCTGTGCGCACTGACGGTGCCTCCGTGCAGCTCCACCAGTCCGCGCACCAGCGCGAGCCCGATGCCGAGGCCTCCCTCGGAGCGCTCGAGCGCCGGTGATGCCTGCGCGAACAGGGTGAATATCCGGGGCATCATCTCCGCCGAGATGCCGATGCCGTTGTCGCGGACCTCGACGACCAGCTCCGCGCCTTCACGTCTGGCCCCGAGCTCGATGCGCCCGCCGGCGTCGGTGTACTTGGCGGCATTGACGAGCAGGTTGGCGAGCACCTGAGCGAGCCGCACGGGATCCACCTGCAGCGGAATGCGCTCACCCGGGAGCTTCACCACCAGCGTGTGGCCTCGGACCTCCACGATCGGCCGCGCCGACTCCTGCGCGGCGGCCACCACGGAGGCGAGATCGACCGGCGACCGCCGCAGAATGAGCGTACCGCGCGTGATCCTCGAGACGTCGAGCAGATCGTCCAGCAGCCTGCTCATGTGCTCCACCTGGCGCTCGATGATGGCCTGCGCTTGCCGCCGCCCCGCCTCCCGCGTGGCTTCCTTCCGCGCCATGGCGACGGCGAAGCGAATCGGCGCCAGCGGATTGCGCAGCTCGTGCGCCAGCACCGCGAGAAACTCGTCCTTGCGCCGGTCCGCCTCGCGCAGCGCCTCCTCGGCGCGTGTGAGCTCCGCGATGGTCCGCTGCTGAGCCTGCTCCGATGCCTTCCTCTCGGTGATGTCGCGCGCGATTTTCGAGGCGCCGATGACGATGCCGTTGGCATCGCGGATCGGGGAAATCGTGAGCGCCACATCGATGCGGCGGCCATCCTTGGCCACCCGTACCGTCTCGAAGTGATCGACGCGCTCTCCGCGGCGCAGCTTGCCCAGGATCTGCGCCTCTTCCTCCGTTCTCTCCGCCGGGATGATCAGCGTGATGGGCTCGCCGACGGCCTCCTCCGCGGAGTAGCCGAACAGCTGCTCCGCGGCCCGATTCCAGGAGCGGATCGTGCCGTCCAGCGTCTTGCTGACGATGGCGTCATCGGAGGATTCGACGATCGCCGCGAGGTGCGCGCGCGCTCCCTCCGCGAGTCTCTCGTGAGTGACATCGCGGATGAACCAGCGGCTGTAGATCAGCCGGCCCGCATCCCACTGCGCGTTGGCGGCGATGCGCACGTAGCGCACCGACCCGTCCTCTCGGCGCAGGGACGTCGCGTGATTGCGCAGGCTCTCGCCCGCGAGCAGGCGCCTGAGCGACTCCCGGCCATCGAGCGGGTCGAGATGGAAATTCTCGATCGAGCGGCCGATGCACTGCGCCTTGTCGCAGCCCAGGAGCTCCAGGCCCGCGCCGTTGATCCAGAACACCGCGCCGTCGGGCCCGACCTTGAGCAGCCCTTCGAGCGCGTTCTCCAGAAAGTCACTCAGCTCCCGGTCCCGCTCCGCGAGCGAGCGCTCCACCATGTTGCGCCGCTGGACTTCCCATTCGAGCGCGCGCGCCTTCTGCTGCAGCTGCGCGAACAGCTTTACGCGCGCCTCCGCTCCGGCCTCGAGGCAGCTCTCCGCGGGAATCACACGGCTGTGACGCGAGCACACCCGTTCGAGGTCACGGAGGATCGCCGCGTCCGCATTCTGCGGCAGCGGATAGGCGCAGAAGAGCGAAAAGCGCTCGCGCTCGGCGAGCTCGTTCCACAGCGCCTCGAGCTGCAGCGCCGCCTCGTGCAGCCCATCCCTCCACAGGAGCGCCACCATCTCACCGAAGGCGATCACCCGGGGAGCGCGGCGGCGCAGCTCGGCGACCGCGGGACCCACCACTTCCAGGAACCGGCCCCATTGCGGCGCGCCGTGCTGCATGATCCTGGCGAGCGCCACCGAAGCCTCCAGCACGATGAGCTGCCGCCGCGCTCTCGCGGCCGTCACATCGACACCGCGCGCGCGCAGAGTCCGCTCCAACTGCTCGAGGTGCGCCGCCGTCGCGATGAGGAAGGCACCGGCACCCGTGCTGATCCCATGCTGGACGAACTCGGCAACGGACTGCACGAGCACCGCGTCCTGCTCGTAAAACTGAACGAAGTGCTCGTGTTCGCCGGCTTCCCGCCAGCTCATGGCCGGCGCATGCGCGTGAGTGATGTCAATGACGCTCATTCCGGGCGGCTGTCGCTGTAGGTCTGCCGCTCCGCCGCCGGCACGCGGCTGGATTGAGCCGGGCGGCGCACGCCGCCCGCCAGCTTCTCGATCGCGGGCAGCAGCGGCCGGCGGCCCTGCGCATATCCCTCCCACGCTCCGCTGCGTTCCAACAGGGCCCGCGCCGTGCGCAGGGTGAACTTCGTCGGATCGAGGCCCGCCCGGGCCTGGGTCCAGGTGAGCGGCATCGACACCGGCGCTCCCTCGCGGGCGCGCGGCGAGAGAGGAGCCACCGCCGTCGCGGTACGGTCGTTGCGCAGATAATCGAGGAATATGCGGCCGGTCCGCACGCGCTTCGCCATGTTGATGACGTATCGCCGCGGGCTGTCCGCGGCCATGCGCGCACACAGCTCGCGCGCGAAGGATTTCACCAACTGCCAGTCGAGGGACGCGTTGCCGGGCTGCGTGAAAGGCGTCACGACGTGCAGCCCCTTGCCACCGGTCGTCTTGAGGAAGGTCTCGAGCCCCAGCGCCTCGAGCCGCTCGCGCATGTCGCGCGCGGCCTCGATCACCGCGCCGAACTCCACGTCGGGCGCCGGATCGAGATCGAACACCAGGCGCCCGGGCACTTCCGGCTGATGGGGAACGCAGTTCCAGGGATGCAGCTCCAGCGCGGCGATCTGGGCGAGCGCCGCCAGCCCCTCGATGCGGTCCACCTGCACATAGGGCTTGCGGTCGCCCGACACGCGCGCGAGGCCGATCAGGTTGGAAAGGCCCGGCATCGCGTGGCGCTGGAAGAACCGCTGCCCCCCGATGCCGTCGGGACAGCGCACGAGCGAGCAGGGGCGGCCCTCTATGTGCGGCAACAGCCACTCGCCGACGGCGGCGAGGTACTCGGCGTATTCACGCTTGGTCACCGGGCGCCCGTCGCCGCCGTCAGGCCAGAGCACCTTGTCGGCGTTGGAGATCGTGACACCGAGGATCGGTCCCGCGCCGCTCGTGCTTTCTCGCGGCCGGGCCGAGCCGCGGCGCGCTCTCTTGCCGCGCGCGCTCGACCGGGCGCGAGACCTCGGCCGGAGCGCCGTGGAAGAAGAGCCGGCGGCGGCATCCGCGCCCTCCGCCGGCGCGGCCGTCTCCGCCTGGACCTCCCGCGCGGGCTTGTCCTCGCGCAGGCCTTTGAAAGCCGCCTGACGTATGTTGCCTCCTTCGGTCCAGCCCGCGAACTCGATCTCGGCGACCAGCCGCGGCTCGAGCCAGTGGATCTCGCGGCTCGAGGGCACCGGCACGCGCTGTCCGAACGGGTTGTCCTCGCTCGCCAGCTCCTTCAGCTTCGGCAGGAGCTGACGCACCTTCGCCGCGCTGAAGCCGGTGCCCACGCGGCCCACGGGAACGAGGCGCCCGCCGCGGTACACACCGGCGATGAGTGAGCTCAGGCTGGAGCCCTCCGAGGTCCAGCCGCCGATCACCACCTCGTGGCCGGCGCGGCACTTCGATTTGGTCCAGCTTCCGGTCCGTCCTGACTCGTAGGGCGCACCCAGACGCTTCGACACCACGCCCTCGAGGGAAAGCTTGCACGCGGACTCGAGCACCGCCTCGCCCGCAGTGGTGAAATGCTCGAGGTAGCGCAGCCGCGGCCGGCTCGCGGCCGGGAGCGATTCCAGCAGGGTCTGCAGCCGCCTCTTGCGCTCCTCGAGCGGCAGCGGCCGAAGATCCCGCCCCTGGAGAAACATCAGGTCGAATGCGAAGAGGATCAGCGCCGACTCGCGTCCTTCCGCGAGCGCGGCCTGGAGCGCCGAGAAATCGGAAACACCGTCGCGGTTGAGCGCCACCGCCTCACCATCGAGGATGCAATCCGGCAGCGCCTCGGCCGCGCGCGCGATCGAGGCGAACCGGTCCGTCCAGTCGAGGCCCTTGCGCGTCAGCAACGTGGCGCGGCCGCCTTCCACACGAAGCTGCAGGCGATATCCGTCGAGCTTGATCTCGTGCGCCCAGCCGCGCTCCCCGGGCGGTCGCGGCAGCAGCCGGCAGAGGGCCGGCTGGACGAATCTCGGCATGCGGTCCTGAGCGCCGCGGGTACGAGTGGCGCTGCGCTTGCTCGCGGCCGAGCTGCGCTCCGGCGCCCGCGGAGCCTTTTTCGCCACTCGCGAATTGATGCGGGCCGCGATGCCGGTCGCCTCGTCGGGCGCGGCGTTGGAATTCCAGACGGCGTTGGGCCGGCCCGGCGCGCGGCCGGGAGTCATGAAAGGCTTCGGTCCCCGGCCGCGGCCCGCGGCGATCTCATCCAGGGTCCGGCCGGAAGCCACCGAGCGGTCATCGTCGGTCAGCAGGCCGTCGCCCGAGCGGGCAAACTCGTCGCGATGCTTGATGAAGAGCCAGCTCGGCCGCTTTCCCGAGCGCGAGTTCCGCAGCCGGACCAGCACCCAGCCGCCGCGCAATCGCTCGCCCGCCAGGATCAGCTTCAGCTCACCCGCCGCGAGGGCCTGTGCGGCGCTGCCTTTCACCTGCGGCTCCCAGTAGCCCCGATCCCAGATCTCGACGGTGCCGCCGCCATACTGTCCCTGCGGGATGATGCCCTCGAAGTCGCCGTACTCGAGCGGGTGATCCTCCACCTCCACGGCGAGCCGCTTGTCGGCGGGGTCCAGCGAGGGTCCTCGGGTCACCGCCCAGGATTTGAAGACTCCGTCCAGCTCCAGCCGCAGGTCGTAGTGCAGCCGCCGGGCGGCATGC
>DASZYK010000327.1:0-2242 GCA_035545455.1 Steroidobacteraceae bacterium | reverse complement strand
TGACTCCTCCCAGCAGACGTGGCTCGTGGGCTCGGCGTCAAGCAAGCTGCGCGCCCGCGAGCCGCCTCAATGTCCGAGTCCGAGCCTCTTCGCCAGGAACGCATACGAGAGCGCCCAGTACTGCGCTTCCTCGGCATGGGTCGCCCCGGGGCCGTGGCCGCCCTCGGCGGCCTCGTTGAAGAGCACGTCATGGCCCTGCGCCTCCATCTTGGCGGCCATCATGCGCGCGAACACGGGCGTGACCCGATCGTCCGTGGTCTCGGTGATGAAGAGGATGGGCGGGTAATCGACACCGCGCCTGACGTTCTGGTAGGGAGAGTACGTGCGGATGTAGGCCGCCATCCTGGGATCGGCCGGATCGCCGTACTCGCCGATCCACGATGCTCCGGCACCGAAGCGCGTATAGCGCAGCATGTCGATGAGCGGGCGCTGGCACACGACCGCCCCGAAGAGATCGGGCCGCTGCACCATCACGGTCGAGACGAGGAGCCCGCCGTTGGAAGCCCCGACGATGCCGAGCCGCTTCGGCGTCGAGAGGCCGCGCCGCTCGATATCGGCGGCGACCGCCTCGAAATCATCGTAGGCGCGCTGACGATGGTATTTCAGCGCCGCCTGGTGCCACGCCGGCCCGAACTCCCCGCCGCCGCGGATGTTGGCGACGGCGATGGCGCCGCCCCGCGTGAGCCAGGTCTCACCCGCATCGAGCGGCCGGTGCCCGTCATTCCAGTACCAGGGGGTGAGAGAGAGCTGAAAGCCCCCGTAGCCGTAGAGAATGGTCGGAATCGGTCCGCGCGCCTTCTTCGGACGGACGAGGAAGTACGGGACCCTGGTGCCGTCCCTCGAGACCGCCCAGTACTGCCGGACCGCAATGCCGCGGGCATCGAAGGTTGCCGGCTGCGCCTTGATGAGCTTCGGTGATCCCTGCCCGCCGTAGGCAAAGAGGGACGGCGGAGTCAGGAAGCTCTGGAAGCTGAAATACGCCTGAGGACCCCAATCGTTGGTGGAGACGATCGAGGTCGATCCGCCCCGCGGCAGCATCAGCCGCGTGTCACTCCATTGGCCGTGAGCCCGCGGACGGAACTCGTGTATGGAGCCCGTCACATTCCGATACACGGAGGCGAACACGGCGTCCCGGCCCGCCGCGACCTCATCGATCATGGAGTGGGCGCCCGGGGTGTAGAGAACCGATACCGGCTGCGCGCGGCCCGAGCGGGCGAAATCCAACACCGGAAATGCGATGAGCGCGCCCTGCCCTATGGTCCGGCCGCTCACCGTCCAGGCGCTCTGCAGCGTTGCGATCAGCTCGCCGCGAGTCACCCCCGTCACCTGCGCGTCATCCGGCAACGGCAGCTTGAGCGTGGTGCCGTCGGAGCGCAGGACGTAGTAATCGGCGCGGAAGAAGCTCGGCCGCCGGATGATGAGGGCCACCGTGCCATAGGGGCCATGAAAGACCGCCGGCATCGCTGCCATGTCGTGCGGACGACCCTCGAAGACCGTGCGCGCGCTCGAGAGCGGCTCGCCTCGGCGCCAGAGCTTCACGATCCGCGGGTAGGACGAGGGTGTGATGGAGCCCGGGCCGAAATCGGTCGCGACCAGCACGGCATCGGGCCGCAGGTACACGGCGGCCGACTTGGCCGCGGGAAGCTTGAAGCCGCCGGCGACGAAGCGGCGGCTGCGCGGATCGTACTCCCGGATCTCGGCGGCGTCGCCGCCTCCCGGAGAGAGCCTCACGAGACAACGGTCGAAGGCGGAGGTGCAGTCGGCTCCCTTCCAGACCCAGTTCTCGTGCATCTGCCTGTCGAGGCGGTCGAGGTCGAGGAGCGTGCGCCAGTGCGGCGCCTGGCGCGCGTAATCGACGATCGTCGTGCGCCGCCAGATGCCGCGCACGTGATCGGCCCCCTGCCAGAAGTTCAGCACCCAACCGTGATCGAGCATGCCCTCCGGGATGCGCGTGTCGGCGTTGAGCACATCGAGGATTTGCGAGCGGTCGCGGGCGTAGCTCGGATCCGTCTTCAGCGCGAGATCACTGCGGCCGTTCTGGGCCTCGACCCACGCGAGCGCCCGCCGGTCATGAATTTCCGACAGCCACAGGTAGGGATTCGAGTCGGCTGCCGGCGCGGCGCCCCGCGCAGGCGGGCCCGCGAGCGCGGCCAGCCAGGCCCCGGTCAAAACCACGGCAAGAGCGGACGGTCTGCTTCGCATCGGCGGCTCCTCCAACCGCCGGGAAGCCTACCAAGTGACG
>DASZYK010000326.1:0-2957 GCA_035545455.1 Steroidobacteraceae bacterium | reverse complement strand
TACAGGTCGATGTAGTCCACGCCGAGGCGCCTGAGGCTGCCGTCGCAGCAGGCGCGCACATACTCCGGTCGGCCGTTCACGCCGCGCGCCGCCGGATCGGCCGGATCGCGCACAATGCCGAACTTGGTCGCGATGAAAGCCTGCTCGCGGCGACCCTTGATCGCCTTGCCGACCAGCTCCTCATTGGTGTACGGGCCGTAGATGTCGGCCGTGTCGAGCAGGGTGACGCCGCGATCCAGCGCATGATGAAGAGTGGCGATCGATTCGGCGTCGTCTCGTCCGCCGTAGAAATCGCTCATGCCCATGCAGCCGAGGCCGAGGGCTGACACGCGGGGACCGTCAAGGCCGAGGGTGCGCAGTTGCATCGGGTGCTCCTGATCCGTTGCCGGCTGCCGGAATGCAGCCGGCAGGACCTCTGCCCGCTCCGCTTCCTGATCGCGACACCAAACGCGCGGCATCGGGCATTCTCGAGCAGTGTACCGGCCAAAGACTGCGTCAGGGTAGTACCCGGCACGAGCGGATGAGCGGCGCCACCGGTCGAATCGAGACACGGCGGCCCGCGGCGGCAGCGTGATTCGCCGAGCCCGTGCCGGGACGGGCACAGCGCTCCGCGGTCCCGCGACAGCGCCTGCCGATTTCGCTAGCATGACTCGTCACCTGCGGGGAGTACGGCGATGAGCGAGCTCTACGGTAATGCGCACCGCGCCTTCCAGGACCAGCGCGACACCCGGCGGCTGGCGGACCGCCTCGAGTCCCTCGCGCATGCGGAATTCGACCCTCAGGACCGCGCGTTCATCGAGAGCGCCGCAATGTTCTTTCTCGCGACGGTCGACCACCGCGGCCGGCCGACCGTCTCCTACAAGGGCGGCGCGCCGGGGTTCGTGCGCATCGTCGCGCCGGCAACGCTCGTGTTCCCCGTCTACGACGGCAACGGGATGTTCCTGTCGCTCGGCAACATCTCCGCAACGGCGAGTGTCGGCATGCTGTTCATCGATTTCGCATCCCCGCGGCGGCTGCGTGTCCAGGGTACGGCCCGAATCGCTCCGATCGGGAGCGGGCACGGGAGCTACCCGGGCGCGCAGTACGTCATCGAAGTGACCGCCGAGCAGGTGTTCGTGAACTGCGGCCGATACATTCACAAGATGGAGACGAAGTCGCTCTCGCCGCACGTCCCGGATGAAAAGGGAAGGCAGCCCTTCCCGGCATGGAAGCGCATCGACGTGATCGCGGACTCGCTTCCCGGGCGCGACAGTGCCGACGTCATGGCGGCCGGCGGCCCGATCGCGATCGATGAGTACCGGGGTGAGGATCCGCCCGATGGGCCCGCGACTCCCGCTTCGGCGGGCATCGGTCATACGTAAAAGCCCCCAGTTACCCGACGGCGGCGGACTCGCATACTCAGCGGGCAGCGCTCGGCTGCGCAGCTCATCCAGGCAGGAGATGGATTTCGTGGTGTGCAGGAGCCGGCTCGTTCCTGAGCGGATCATCATCGAGCCGCAGGCGTCGTCGACTCTTCCCGAATCCCCGTAGCCATGCGGCGCAAGACACGCGCGGACAAGAGAGACGTGAGCACCGGACACGCTGCAGACGTGCCACAAGCGCAGGCAGCGCCGTTGCCGGCGGCGGATCAGTCCGTGCTCGTGAGGCGCCTGGAGAAGCCGGCGAGCGCCAAGACGGCCGCGAACGAGGCCGCGATTCCCCTGATCGTCGGCATCGGCGCCTCGGCTGGAGGGCTCGAGGCGATCAGCGGTCTCCTCGAGCATCTGCCGGGCGACACGAACATGGCGTTCGTGATCGTGCAGCATCTGGCTCCCGGCCACGAGAGCATGATGACCGACCTGCTCTCGCGGCGGACTCGCATGAGGGTGCTGCAGGTCCGCGAGGGCATGCGGATCGAGCCCAACTCGGTATACGTCATTCCGCCGGGCTGCGAGCTGGGCGTGTCCCACGGATTGCTGCGGCTGTCCGGCCGCAGCGAGGAGCAGCGCCCCCCTCTGCCGGTCGATCACTTCCTGAGCGCGCTCGCGGAGGATCAAGGCGAACGGGCGATCGGCGTGGTGCTCTCCGGCACCGGCTCCGACGGCACGCTCGGGCTCACCGCGATCAAGGCCGAGGGAGGAATCACCATCGCCCAGGAGCCGATGACCGCGCAGCACGACGGCATGCCGCGCAGCGCGATTGCCGCGGGCTGTGTTGATTTCGTGCGCTCGCCGGATGCCATCGCGCGCGAGCTCACGCAGATCGCGACTCACCCGTATCTGCGGCGCAAGCCCACGGAGAGCGCGCTGGCCGACACGGCGCTGACCAGGATATTCGCCGTGTTGCGCCGTGCCACGGGCCACGATTTCAGCGGCTACAAGCGCGCCACCATCGTCCGGCGCATCAATCGCCGCATGGTCGTGCACGGTCTCGCCGGGATCGACGATTACGTCCGCCTGCTCGAGCGCACGCCCCGCGAGAGCGACGAGCTGTTCCACGACATGCTCATCAATGTCACCGATTTCTTCCGCGACCCGGAGGTGTTCGAGGCGGTCAAGGCATTCATGCTGCCCCGGCTGATGGAGCACCGGGACCCCGGAGAGCCGGTGCGGATCTGGGTGCCCGGCTGCTCGACCGGCGAGGAGGCGTACTCGCTCGCGATGATTCTCATCGAATATCTGGGCCGCGAGTGGACCACGAAGGCGATCCAGATCTTCGCGAGTGACATCGACGGCAAGGCGATCGAGAAGGCGCGCCTGGGGCTCTATCCCGAGAGCATCCAGGCGCACGTGAGCGAGGAGCGCCTGCGCCGCTTCTTCATGGCGAAGCCCGGCGGCTTTCAGATCAACAAGTCGATCCGGGATCTTTGTGTGTTCTCGACCCAGAACGTCGCGCAGGATCCACCGTTCTCGCGCATCGATCTGGTGAGCTGCCGCAATCTGCTCATCTATCTCGATGCGCCCCTGCAGCGCAAGGTG
>DASZYK010000325.1:0-10262 GCA_035545455.1 Steroidobacteraceae bacterium | reverse complement strand
GTGGCCGGCGCGGCCGCCAGATCCGCCGCCCCGGCCAGCGAGCCGAGCGACGACTCCCTGGCGCGCCGCATCGCCCGCCTCGCCAAGGCGGCGGGCCGCGACTCGCGTGGGGCAAGCGCGCCGGCGCTCTACGACGTGCAGACGGGACTGCAGGCTCTCTGCCGGGGTGCGGGCATAGATCCCGAGAAGCTGCCGGCGGACGCCCAGACCCGGCTTCTGCACCTTACCGGACAGCTCCTGCGCGAGGCGCTGGTGGGCTTGAAGGACCTGGAGCGCTCCCGCGGCGAGATCCGCGACCGCTTCCGCATCGAGCTGCCCCCGCCCGAGCCGGACGACCCGCGGCCATCGCTCGGCCGCTCGACCGTCGACGAGCTGCTGCTCGAGCTTCTGCTGCAGCACGAGAGCCGCCGCATCGACGCCGTTCAATGGCTGCGCGAGGCCGTTGACGAGGCCAAGGCGCACGAGCAGGCCGCGGCGCAGGCCACGCGCGCCGCATTCATCGAATTCCTCGACCGGCTGGATCCGGCGGAGCTCGAAGCCCGGTTCGAGCGCGCTGCCCGCCGCGGCAAGGCGCGCTCGGCCGACAAGGCCCAGTACTGGGAGCTGTTCACCACCTTCTACCGCAATCTCATCGAGATGCCGGCGGACCATCTGCCGCACACCTTCGTCGAGGCGTTTGCGGCGGCGTACCGGGAAGCCGTGAAGAAGAAGTAGGCGAGCCCGTCGGCTATCGGTCTGCCCGCATTGCAGCTTTGAGCTCGACCTTGTTGCCGTCGGGATCGAGCACATAGAGCGACGGTCCCTCGCCGCCCGCTCCATAGCGAAGGCCCGATTCCACGATCGGCACGCGCATGGCCTGCAGATGGCCTCGCAGGTAGGCCTCGTCGAAAGGTCGCACTTCCAGCGCGAAATGATCGATGTTGGGTGCGCGCGGGCGGGTGGTGTCCGCGGGCTCGCCCGGAACGAGATCGATCAAAGAGCGGCCCGCGCGCAGCTGGATGAGTCCGAGCTCGGGTTGCTCCCGCTCCACAGTGAGTCCGAGAACGTCCCGGTAAAACGCCAGGGCGCGCGCGGCGTCGGCGACACGAACGACGACGTGATCGATGCCGGTGATTTCGAAGCTGTGCATGTTTTGCTCCGGTGTCCTGATCTCCCGATCATTTCATGAAACCGGCGGAGTCGCGCACATCCGTGCTCGCTCCGATGTCGAGAGAGAGACAGTCCTGCTCATCCGGCGCCGGCTCCCGTCAGCGCGATGCTCTCTTGCGTGCCGCGCCGGACCTGGGCGATTTCGTGCACAGGGCCACGAAGCCGGCCGCCATGAAGCTCGCGATGCGGTCCTTCACCGCCGCGAAATCCTCCGATTTGCACACGCCCCCGGACAGCCGGTCGATGCGGCCGGTCCTCGCCAGCGTATGCATGAACGCTCCGGTGACGAAATCATAGCCCCAGAAGATGTCCTCGTCTGAGCACCCCGGCAGCGCCTTTTTCAGGATTCCGATCAGCTTGAGGACGACGGGGTCGAAATGCAGGTCCATCATGGCGGCGCCCTCGGTGGAGTTGCTCACCTGGGCGGCGAAGGCCGCGAAGTTCCGCCACCCTTCGCCACCGTTGATGTAGAGGTCGAGATCGGTGTCCAGAAACGCGCGCAGCGCGCCCTCCACGGTCGGCGCGCCGCCGCACTCCCGCTCATAGCGGTCCAGCGCGTCCAGCCGGCGGCTGCTCGTGATGCCGGCACGGCGTGTGAACACTGCTTCGAACAGACGCCGCTTGTCGACGAAGTAGTAATGCATGAGCGAGGTGTGGACGCCAACCTTCAGGGCGACGTCGCGGAGCGTCACGCCATTCAACCCGTGCTTGGAGAAGAGGTATTCGGCGGCGTCCAGGATCTGCTCGAGGGTTTCGGCGCGCTGCTCGGCCTTGGTGCGGGGCTTGTGCTTGTTCGCGGGACGTCTCGGCATCGCTGCAACCTTCGCTGGGCGGCACTTTCGGCGAAGACTACCACCAGCGGGGTTCCCGTTGAGCCCAACCAGTCGCCGGGCTGCTCGCGCGGACGCCCCTTGGAGGGCCGGACATGGGGGCGGTCCACGGAGCGTCGCCGCCCGCGGGGCGGCTTGTCAAGTTCATTCACACATGAGTTAATATCAGAAGGGCGCATGCTGCTGGGGGAGCAAACATGAGTGGCTTATTGGCCGATCGCGTCGCGATCGTCACCGGGGCGGGCCGCGGGCTGGGCCGGGCGCATGCGCTGGCGATGGCGCGTCACGGCGCGCGGGTTCTCGTCAACGACCTCGATGCGCAGGCCGCCGCGGAGGTGTGCGGCGAGATCGCGCGCCGCGGTGGCGAGGCCATTGCCGATTCCGCGAACGTGCAGGACTGCGCCGCGGTGGCGGGGATGGTGGCCGCGGCGCTCGGCCGCTGGGGACGCATCGATATCCTGGTGAACAATGCGGGAATCCTGCGCGACCGCACCTTCGCCAAGCTCGATCTCGCGGATTTCCGCCTGGTGATGGACGTCCACGTCATGGGCTCCGTCCATTGCACGCGCGCCGTGTGGCCGCACATGAGGGAGCGCGGCTACGGCCGGGTGGTGCTGACCACTTCCTCTTCGGGCCTTTACGGCAACTTCGGACAGACGGCTTATTCCACCGCCAAGATGGCCCTGGTCGGCTTGATGCAGACCCTCGCGCTCGAGGGCGAGCGCTACGGCATCCGCGTCAATTGCCTCGCGCCGAGCGCGGCGACGCAGATGACGGGCGGGCTCTGGTCGGCCGAGGATCTCGCCGCGCTCGATCCGCAGCGCGTCAGCCCGGCGGTGGTCGCGCTCGCGAGCGAGGGCGCGCCCAGCAAATGCATTCTGTTGGCCGGCGCGGGCAGCTTCAAGCTGGCTCACATCACCATGACTCAGGGCGTGTACCTGCCCGACGAGCAGCAGGCCGCCCGGCAGATCCTCGAGCAGTGGCAGCGCATCGCGGACCGGACCGGGGAGCGCGTGCCCGCGAAGGGGTTCGAGCAGTATCAGTTCGAGGTGGCGCGCGCCCGGGAGCACTCGCCCCGGACCGGCTCATGAGAATGGATGCCAGTCCCGCCGTGAGACCCGCCGCGGCAGCTCAGCGCAGGATCCCGCAGGCACGCGCCTGGATCGTCCTCCTCACGCTCTGCGCGGCGTATGTCCTCAACTTTCTCGACCGCTCCCTGCTCGCCATCCTGGCGAAGCCGATCCAGGACACGCTGCACATCACCGACGGTCAGCTCGGCCTGATCGGCGGCCTCTACTTCGCCTTCTTCTACTGCTTCATCGCCATCCCGATCGGTTGGCTCGCCGACAGGACGCACCGGGTCAACGTGCTCTCCGTGGCCTGCGCCGTCTGGAGCGCGGCGACCGCCTTCTGCGGACTCGCGGCGAGCTATCCCCAACTGGTCGTCTCGCGCATGCTCGTCGGCGTCGGCGAGGCGGGCGGCGTGCCGCCCTCCTACGCGCTCATCACCGACTATTTCCCGCCCGGCCGCCGCGGAGCCGCATTCGGCATCTACAACCTGGGGCCGCCCATCGGCGCGGCCCTGGGTATCGCGTTCGGCGCCTCAATCGCCGCCGCGTTCAACTGGCGCGATGCATTCATCGCCATAGGGGCCGTCGGCATCGTCGCGGCCCTCGCGATCCGTCTCATCGTGCGTGAGCCTCCCCGCGGCGGACTCGACGGGAGCCCGGTCCCGGCGGCATCGGTGCAGACGCGGTTCTGGGGAACGGTGAGAATGTTCTTCTCCCGTCCGGCGCTCGTGCTCGCCGCCCTCGGCAGCGGCGCCACCCAGCTCGTCACCTATGGCGTCGGCAACTTCGCCACCCTCTTCCTCATGCGGGAGAAGGGCATGACGCTCGATCAGATAGCGCTCTATTACTCGCTGCTCGTCGGCATTGCGATGAGCGCCGGCATGTTGGTCTCCGGGCGGCTGCTCGATCGTCTCACCCGGAGCTCGAGGACGGCCTACGCCACGATGCCCGCCGTGGCACTCGCCCTCGCGATCCCGTTCTACCTCGGGTTCGTCTGGGCGCCGTCCTGGCATCTGTCGCTGATCTTCTTCGCCGCCCCCATGTTCCTCAACTACTTCTATCTGTCGTCCTCCATCGCTCTGGTGCAGGAGGAAGTGCGGCCGGACCAGCGCGTCATGGCCGGCGCGCTGTTGCTGCTCGTCATGAACTTCATCGGCCTGGGCTTCGGCCCGACCTACGTGGGCGCCGTCAGTGACTTCTTCCACGCCGGCCATCCGCTGCACTCGCTGCAGATCGCCCTCTATTCGATGACACCTTTCTATGTCGTCGCTATTCTGATTTTCCTTTGGCTGGCCCGCATCCTGCGCGCCCAGAGCCGCTCCACCGGAGGCGTTGCCCGATGATGCCGTTTCCACGTCTCAGCGTTCTCGCATGCGCGGCCGCGTGCCTCATCACGACGATCGCCGCCCGCGCCGGCGATGATCCGGCCACGCCCGCCCATGCTCCGCTCGCAACCACCGTCATCGCGGATCCTCCCGCCGGAAAGTTGCGGGGAGCCGTCGCCGGGAATCTGCACGTCTTCAAAGGCATTCCTTACGCGAAGCCTCCGGTCGGCCGGCGCCGCTGGCAGCCGCCCGCGCCGCTGCCGCGCTGGCGCGGCGTCAGGGCTGCGGCCGCCTTCGGACCGGCGTGTTATCAGCCCGAGAGCTACGCGGGCGTCTATACCGCCCCGCCGATGCCGATGAGCGAGGACTGCCTGACGCTCAACATCTGGGCGCCGGCCGATGCGCACGGGGCGCCGGTCTTCTTCTGGATCCATGGCGGCGCGCTCTGGGGCGGCGCGAGCCGCGACCCGCTCTATGACGGCACCCAGCTCGCAGAGCGCGGCGTGGTCGTGGTCAGCATCAACTACCGGTTGGGTGTGCTCGGCTGGCTGGCCCATCCGCAGTTGAGCGCGGAATCCCCGCTGGGCATCTCGGGCAACTACGGTGTGCTCGATCAGATACAGGCGCTCGAATGGGTGCACCGCAACATCACAGCTTTCGGCGGCGATCCGTCGAACGTCACCATCGCCGGTGAGTCCGCGGGCGCGCTGAGCGTCATGTACCTGATGGTCTCACCCGAGGCGCGCGGCCTTTTTGCGAAGGCGATCGCGCAGAGCGCTTACATGCTCTCCATGCCGACGCTGAAGCGGGCGCGATACGGCACACCCTCGGCGGAGGACAGCGGCTTGCAGCTCGCCGCGGCGCTTCATGCTCCCGATATCGCGGCGCTCCGGGCGATGGATCCCGGCAAGCTGACGGACGCCGCGGCAGCCGCTCATTTCGGCCCCTGGGGCACCGTCGACGGTCACGTATTTCCGCAGCAGATGGTCGCCGCCTTCAACAAAGGCGATGAGGCGCACGTGCCGATCCTCGCCGGCTTCAACAGCGGCGAGATCCGCTCTCTCATGGTGCTCGCCCCGCCGGTCCCGAAGACCGCCCAGGACTACACGGCGCGCATTCGGGCGAGCTACGGCGACCTCGCGGCGGACTTCCTGCGGCTCTATCCGGCCGCCAACATGAAGGAGAGCATCCTGGCGACGACGCGCGACGGCCTGTATGGGTGGACCGCGGAGCGCCTCGTGCGGAAACAGACGGCGCTCGGACTGCCGTCCTACCTGTACCTCTTCGACCACGGCTATCCGGCCGAGGACGATGCGGGGCTCCACGGCTTCCACGCAAGCGAGCTGCCTTACGTCTTCGGCACTTTCGACGGCACGCCGCCGCTCTGGCCGAAAGTCCCGGCCGCGCCGCGCGAGGTCGCGCTGTCGCAGGCCATGCTCGATTACTGGACCAGCTTTGCGCGCAGCGGCCGGCCCCAGGCGATGCACGAGCCGGATTGGCCCGCGTTCGGGTCCGGCGGCGCCTACATGCGCTTCACCGGCGCGCCGCGTCCTGAGAAGCACCTCATGCCCGGGATGTATCGGCTCAACGAGGAGGTCGTCTGCCGGCGCATGGCGGCCGGCACTCAGCCCTGGGGCTGGAATGTCGGTCTCTGGGCCCCGAAGCTTCCGGCGAGCACCGCGCAGTGCGAGCAGGCGTCAGCACCTGAGTGAGGCGGCAGCGGACCGGCGCGGCCGTGCCCAGTCAGAACGGGTAGCCGATCCCGGAGAACACGGCCGCTCCCTCGCTGCCGTACCCGACATCGACATAGCCCACGACGAACGGCCGCGCGACACCCCGGAAACCGACTCCGACGACCTTGTGCAGATCCGAGACCGGCCACGTATCGAGCCGGGAGAACACACGGCCGACATCGAGAAAGGGCGCCACCTCCAGATCCAGGCGGGTCGAGGCAATGCGCAACGAGCCGATTTTCTGGCGCACCTCGACGGTCGCCGAGAATGCATTGCGGTCGTAGAACCTGCCGGCGCCATAGCCGCGCAGCGGCTGCGTGCCGCCGATGACACTCACGCTGCCGCCGAGGGTGCTGAGCGCCCAGAAGGGCGCGTTGCGTGCCTCGGGCATGTACCGCAGAGCCATGTGAGCCGCGAGGATGGTGTTGCGTGCAACCGGCCGGAACAGGCGCCCATCGATGCCTGTCTCGCTGTAGAGCGAATCGTTGAGAACGCCTCTGCGGCTCGCCAGCCCCCCGTACACGATCCACTCCGTGCCACGGGTCGGCACCGTGAGGTCGTCACGGGTGTCGTAGACGATCGCGAAGCGGTTCACGAGCTCCTTGCTCGTGTGCAGGCCGCGGATATCGGGAAAGCGCGTATAGATCGACGGGATGAGAGGGAGGGTTCCCGGCAGCACGTCGACAGCCCCCGCGCGCAGCGTGTACTGCAGCTGCAGGGCCCGGGTGATGTTGAGCCCGACCTGCGCCTGCAGGATCTCCTTCTCACCGGTGAAGTTCGTCTGATCGCCCGCCGCCGAGCGATTGCCGATGCCGTAGAACCTGGGGGTCCCGTCGCGGTCGTAGATCGCGCTGAGATTCACCGACCAGCGCCGATCGCGCAGCCTTCCCGTCTGGTACTCCCCGTCGATGCTCCGCTCCACGCGCTGCTTGATGCCGCCGACGACCGACCATTGCTCGTCCGCGCTGGGATAGTCGTAGATCCGTCCATGCACGCCATAGCCGAAATACGGATTGTGGATGATGTCCGGCGCGATGATCTGCCGGATCTGATGATGCTCGTCGGTCTTCAGCCACGTCGGAATCAGCCCGACCGTGGTGCCGTTGTCCGGATCGGCCGCGACTTCCGGGATCGGAATGAAGGGCGCGGTGGCGGGATTGAACCAGCGGGAAAAGCCGGCGCTCGCGGCCGATGAGGCCGGTTTCGGTATCGGGTGCGGAGCCTTCGGCGGAGTCGCCGGCAGCCGGGTCCGCGGCACCGCCGTCGCCTGCCCCGCGGCCCCGCGACCCAGGGTCAGTGCGCCGAGCGCGAGCAGCACGGACAGCGCGCGAGCGAGAGTCGCTCCGGTCCGGCCGCTGCACGCCGGGCGGCGCGCGCCCCTCAACTCAAGAGCTCGCTGCAACACTCCAGCAGACCGTCGATGTCGGCCGCCGAAACATCGCCCATGGTGGAGATGCGGAACAGCCGCTGCGACAGCTTTCCCTGGCCGGCATAGATCACGAAGCCCCGCGCCTTGAGCGCATCGTGCAGCATGGAGTAGGAGATGCCCGCAGGCAGCTCGTACGAGCGCAGGACCACTGAGGACTCCGCCGGCGGCAACACGGCAGGGACTCCGAGCCCGGCGAGTCCCGCGCGCACCTGCTCGGCGAGCGCCGCATACCGGCGGTGGCGTGCCAGCCGCCCACCCTGCTCCGCGTGCTCGCGCAGCGCCTCGACCAGCGCATAGTGCGCCTGCACGGCCGGCGTGAAGGGCGTATCGCGCCGATCCTGCGCGGCTGCGGCGCGCGCCAGGTCGAGATAGTACGTCCGGCTCGCAGCCCGCTCGAGCGCGCGCCGGCGCACGATCACGAAAGATACTCCCGGCACGCCGTGCAGGCATTTGTTCGCCGTGGCCGCCGCCGCTGCGAGGCTCGGGTCATCGAAGCCGAGCGGCTCGGCACCGAAGCTGCTGACGGCATCGACCAGCAGCTCCACGCCATGCTCCCGGCACGAGTCGCCGAGCGTGCGCAGATCGTTGAGCCGGCCGGTGGTCGTCTCGTGATGCACCACTGCGATGTGCGTGAAGCGCGCGCTCTGGAGGCGACGGGTGATCGCGTCCACATCGAGCCCCCGCATCCAGTCGCCCGCCATCCGCTCGTGCGCGATCCCATAGCGGGCGCAGATCTGCGCAATCCGCTCCCCGTACACTCCGTTCTCGGCCACGAGCACCCGACCCTCCGTGGGCACGAGCGTCGAGACCATGCTCTCCACCGCTCCGGTTCCGGAGGCCGTGATGAGCACGGCGCACCACTCCGCCGGATCCAGCCCGTACACCGCGAGCAGCCGCTCGCGCACTTCGTCCTGCAGGTCGAAGAACTCGCTCTCACGGTGACACAGATCGGGAGCGAGCATGCTGCGTCGCACGCGCTCGCTCAACGTGACCGGCCCCGGATTGAGCAGCCGCATCAGTGCGCTCCGAGATGCTGCAGCAGTCGCCGCTTCACCTCGACGGGGCTCATCGAGGGCCGTGGCAGGCCCTGCGACGTGCCGGCGCGGATGAGCAGGCGCGCGAAGCTCGGACCCGAGGCAGGAGGTGCCTGCAGCCATGTGGCGATGCGCGCCGCGTCATCGGTCTCGAGCGAGGTCGCATAGCCGCAGGCTGCGGCGACCTGCGCGAACGACACCGACGGCGAGACGGTCGCCTGGCCGCCGGTCGAGTCGTGCACGCCGTTGTCGAGCAGCAGATGGCGCAGATTCGGCGGACCGTAGGCGCCGAGAGTCGCGAACGCTCCGAGCCGCATCAGCGCCGCGCCGTCGCCATCGAGCGCGATCACGCTCAAATCCGGACGGGCCAGCGCGAGACCCAGCGCGAGCGGCGCCACGCAGCCCATCGACCCGACCATGTAGAGCTGGTTGGGCCGGTCGGCGATCGAGTACAGCTCCCGCCCGCAGAATCCCGTCGAGGCGAGGAGGATCGTCGAGTCGGGCGGAGTGTGCGCGACGACGGTCTCGAGAGCGGTGCGCCGCGAGGGGCGCGCATCGGGGGCGTGACGGTGCGGCTCCAGCACGGCCGCAGCCCGTGCGGTGCCGCGGCCGGGGCGCGACTCCGAGGCGAGCGCATAGGGCGCAACGCAGCCCTTCGGCATCACCAGCGCATAAGGCCGGCCGCTCGTGATGAGGTGATCCTTCGCGCGATCGAGCGCGGCGCCGAGCGCGGTGCGCTCCGCCGGGAAGAGCTCCCAGGGAATCTCCATGGTGGTCAGCATCGCCGGCGTTACCGGCCCCATGAGCGCATGCTGCGGCTCATCCGCCACTCCCGGCTGACCGCGCCAGGTGACGATCAGCAGCTGCGGGAGGCGGAACGTCCAGGTGAGCGAGGTCAGCGGACTCACCGCATTGCCGAGGCCGGAATTCTGCATCATCGCCACGCCGCACGGCGCGCCGCCGCTGCCGAGCGTGGCCCCCGCGATCAGCGCGACGGCATCGCCCTCGTTGGCCATCGAGAGGTAGCGCAGCGACGGGTCCTGCACTACATAGTTGATGAAGGGCGTGAGATACGAGCAGGGCACCCCCGCATACCAGCCGAAGCCGCGCTCACGCGCGGCCTCGATGAAATCGCGCGCCTCGATCATGGATCGCAGGCCGCGGCGGTATCGCTCTCGTCGGGATCGCCGAAGCGCCGCTGCGCGTGCGCGAAATCCGCCGCACGGCGGAAATCCTCCAGGTCGTTGACTCCCCGCCAGTGCCCGTGCACGTACTGCACCTCGATGGAGGCGCCCCGCGCGAGGAGCTCGTTCAGCAGATGCGGCACGTCGAGCGTGTCGAAATCGGCGCGTCCGCGCAGCTCGCTCACGAGCTCCTTGAGGCGCGTCAGCCCGGCGCGGCTCACCTTCAGCATGCCGATCCAGCGCCCGTGCGCGGCTGGGGAAACGACGGATTCGCCGCCCTGCGCGCCGGCCTCTGCACTGGCGGTATCCGCGGCGCTCGAGACATGCTTGAGCAGCACCGGCGTGCCGAAGAGCCCCCGATCATCGCGGCGCGAGCAGTAGGCGAAATCGCGTACCGTGCGATTGTTCTCGTCGGTCGGAGACGAATCCACCACCACGGCGAATTCCGCTTCGCTCTCGATGAGATCGCGCAGGACATAACTTCGGAAGAGCAGATCTCCGTAAGCGA
>DASZYK010000324.1:0-10383 GCA_035545455.1 Steroidobacteraceae bacterium | reverse complement strand
CGTGAAGCCGCCCGGGCCCGGGCGGCGGTTGCGGTGCGCGCGTGGATCTCTGCTCATGGCGGCGTGGGTCCGCCGCCCGTGGGATTCGGGGGAGCGCCGGGCGTGCCCGAGAGGCCCGGCAGCCCCGGCAGCCCCATGATCGGGCCCGGGGACCACACGGGCGCGCCCACTGCAGTCTCCGGCGCGATCGCATTGCCGGCGAACCCGGTGGCGCTGGCGTACCAGCCGCGATCGTCACCGGCCTTGCTGCCCGCCGGACGTACGTCGACGACGATGCGGCGCACGCCAGGCGCCTGCTCGAGGTCACTGACCTTCTGCCGCCACTCCCAGCTCCTGCCGGCGTAATCGACGGTGCCGTTGCTGTCTCCGTCCGGGGGCGGGTTGCTGCTGGTGAGCCTCACGGTCTCGATGCGGTTGAAGGCCACCCACTCGGCGAAAGTCTTGTCCTGCAGGTACATCGCGGTGTTGGCGGAGGAGGTCAGCGCCTCCAGGACCGCGGCCATGCCGATCGCCACGATGGCGAGCGCCACCAGCACCTCGATCAGGGTGAAGCCACGGGCCCGCGTCGGGCCGAAGGCGCAGCTTCCCGGAACCCTCCGCCCCAGGCGGCAGCTGCGGCGCGGACCGCTCACGTGCCGCCCTCGGCCATCGGCTTCTCGACGATCTCGCCGTCCTGATTCTCATCCAGCGTGATGCTGCGGCCGGCGGCCGCGCGCTCCAGCGTGATCTTGAAGGAGGAGAGATCGCCGCTCGAGAAGATCATCACCTGCGGCGCGAAGGACTTCCTGTTGAAATCGGAGTCCGAATCAGAATCCGAATCCGAGCCGGCATCGGAGTTGGAATCGGCGCTCGCCCGCGGCGCCGGCGCCGGATGTGACCCCGAGCCCGGCTCGGAGTCGGACGCGGAGCTCGCGGGCACCTCCATGCTCTCACCGAGCACGATCGGCCGCGCATCGACCACCAGCTTGAAATCGAGTCCGCTCGGCAGCGTCCGCTCGCGCAGCGCATCGTCCTCGAACACTCGGCGCCACAAACCGCGGCGGGCGTCGTAGACGACGAACTCATAGCCGTGTTGGCTGAAGAAGACTCCGTAATCGCGCGTCTGCAGCTCCGCCTGATCCCGGGCGTATTTCATGAGAGACAGCAGCCGCTTGCTCTCGGTCTCGAGGTCCGTGTCCTTGCCGGCGAAGCTCATCGACAGCAGCATCCCCGCCGTCACGATCCCGATGATGAGCACGACCACCAGGATCTCGAGCAGCGTGAAGCCCGAAGCGTGGGCACGGGAAAGCGCCCGCCGCCCCGGGCGGCGGGCGGCCGGCAGGAATCGCGTCTCCGGCCCGCCGCCGCGCTGGGCCGGGCGCGATGCCCGGATCCGGCGCTTCATGCCGGCGTCACTCGGTGAGGTTCCAGTTGCCGATGTCGGCATTCGTACCGTCACCGCCAGGCTGGCCGTCGGCCCCGAGCGTGTAGAGGTCATAAGGCTGTCCATGAGTGCCGGGGTACGCATACTCGTAAGGCCGGCCCCAGGGGTCCTTGGAGAGCCGCTGAACGTACGGGCCGTGCCAGTGCGTGACGGAGGGATCGTTCGGCTGCTTGACGAGTGCCTCCAGGCCGTCATCGGTGGAAGGGTACTCGGAGTTGTCGAGACGGTACTCGGTGAGGGCGGTCTCGAGGCTCTGGATGTCCTCCTTCGCCTTGGCGACGCGGGCCTCGTCGACCTTGCTGATGACCTGCGGCACGATCACGGCCGCAAGCAGTCCGATGATGATCACGACGACCATGATCTCGATGAGCGTGAAGCCGCGCGCATCGCGGGCTTGCTGGCGCACTCGCCGCGCGCGGCGGCGGGTCTGAGGGAGAGCGGATCTCAAGGGGTCTCCTCGGGTGATTGGGAGGGAGCTTCGGCTGCGGCGAATGCGCCTGCAGGCGCGACGCGGAATCATAACCGCGGACGCGAGCGCCTGGGTTTGCGCCGTTCGACAGTCCCCCCGAAAGCCGGTTCCGCAGCGGATCCGCCTTCGCGGGGACGAGAGGCCCGGTGAACGGACGGCTATAATCGCCCGAATTTTTGACCAGGCGAGGCAAGTGATGACGTTCGGCTTCGTGTTTCCGGGGCAAGGCTCGCAATCTGTCGGCATGCTGTCGGCGCTCGCGCCGTCGGCGGGGGCCGAGCCGGCGATTCGCGACACCTTCGCCGAGGCTTCGGCGGCGCTCGGATACGATCTCTGGCAGCTCGTGGCGGAGGGGCCGGCGGAGCGCCTGAACGCCACCGAGTGCACCCAGCCCGCGATGCTCGCCGCTTCGATCGCGACCCTGCGCCTCTGGCGCGGCCGCGGGGGACCCGAGCCGGGCGTCGTCTCGGGTCACAGCCTCGGGGAGTTCTCCGCGCTGGTCGCCGCCGGGGCGGTCGATTTCGCCGCCGCCGTCGATCTCGTGCGCTTCAGAGGCCGCCTCATGCAGGAGGCCGTACCCGCCGGAACGGGGGCCATGGCCGCCATCCTGGGGCTCGAGGACGAGCAGGTGATCGAGGCCTGCCGCGAGGCGGCGCAGGGCGGGGTCGTCGAGGCGGTCAACTTCAACGCTCCCGGGCAGGTGGTCATCGCCGGCTCGCGCGAGCCCGTCGAGCGCGCCATCGAAGAGGCCAGGCGCCGGGGCGCCAAGCGCGCCGTGGCTCTGCCGGTGAGCGTCCCCGCGCACAGCAGCCTGATGGGCCCGGCGGCGCAGCGTCTGGGCGAGCGGCTCGCCGCGGTCGATTTCCGGCCGCCGCGGATCCGGTTCGTGAGCGCAGTCGATGCCAGGTCTCACGAGGATCCCGCGGACCTGCGGCAACTCCTCGTCCGCCAGCTGTCGAGTCCGGTACGCTGGTCGGAGACGGTGCGCGCAATCGCCGCAAGCGGCGCCGGCCGGCTCATCGAGTGCGGCCCCGGCAAGGTGCTGACGGCCCTCAACCGCCGCATCGAGCGCAGTCTCGAGACCGCGGCGCTCGAGGATGCCGAGTCGCTGCAGGCCGCCCTCGCCGCGGTATCGAAGTAGGCGCCGCGCGCGCATTTCAGCCCAAGAACTCAGGAGCTCCGCAGATGCTCGAGAATGATGTCGCGCTCGTCACGGGCGCCTCCCGCGGAATCGGTCGGGAAATCGCGCTCTCCCTCGCCCGGGCCGGCGCCCGCGTGATCGGGACCGCGACCACCGCGGCGGGAGCGGCCGCCTTCACGGCGGCACTGTCGTCGCATGGATACAACGGCCGCGGCGCGACCCTGGACGTGTCCGATGCCGCCTCGATCGATGCCCTCATGAGCGAGCTCGATGCCGCCGGGGAGATGCCCACCATACTGGTCAACAACGCCGCGATCACGCGCGACATGCTGCTCCTGCGGATGAAGCCGGAGGACTGGGACCGGGTGATCACGACCGATCTGACTTCGGTGTTCCGGCTGTCGAAGGCCTGCCTGCGGCGCATGATGAAGGAGCGTCGCGGACGGATCGTCAACCTGACCTCGGTGGTGGGCTTGACGGGCAATCCCGGCCAGACCAACTATGCCGCGGCGAAAGCCGGCATTCTCGGCTTCACCAAGTCGCTCGCGCGCGAGGTCGCCTCGCGGGGCATCACCGTCAACGCGGTCGCTCCGGGGTTCATCGATACCGATATGACCCGCTCGCTGACGGAGGAGCAGCGCGCGGCGCTGCTCACGCAGATCCCGGCGGGCCGGCTGGGCGAGGCCGCCGACGTAGCCGCGGCCGTACTCTTCCTGGCGTCGCCGCAGGCGGGCTACGTCACGGGCGAGACGCTGCACGTCAACGGCGGGATGTACATGCCGTGAGCGCATCCCCCCGAGCTCCGGCATCTGCGCGGGCGGATCGCGGGGCGGCGATGCTACCGTTGGTTTTGCGCAACACCCGCGCTCCGGCGACCCGCTCCTCCGCCCCCTGATCCATCGGGACCCCACCGTTTCCTTAGCAAAAACAATCACTCAGCGCGCCCCCACGGCGACTGGCACCCCCCGGGGTGTTCCCCTACAATACCGCGCCCGCGCCGCCGGCCTCGGCCATGGCGGCGTGGGTACGTATTTTCCGATATCCAATTTCTAAAACATAAGGACCATCCGCTAATGAGCACAGTTGAGCAGCAGGTCAAAGCCATCGTGGCCGAGCAGCTGGGCGTCAAGCAGGAGCAAGTGACCAATGACGCCTCCTTCGTCGACGATCTGGGAGCCGACTCGCTCGACACGGTCGAGCTCGTGATGGCTCTCGAGGAGGAGTTCGAGATCGAGATTCCGGACGAGGATGCCGAGAAGATCACCACGGTCCATCAGGCGATCGAGTACATCAACGAGCGCCGCAACAAGGCGTGAGCAGCGCTCGGGCGGCGCGCATCTGCCGATGCGCTGCGCGCAGGGCGAGCCGCGATGAGGCGGCGAGCGCACACGCAGGAGGCGTGGGCCGGCGAAGATTCCAGGGACGGTCGCAGTTCGCTTATGCCTGAAAAGCTGAATGCGGCGCCAGACGCGCCGCAGGATTCCCCAGGAACCTCTAGAGACGGGTAGGCGTGTGAGCAAGCGTCGTGTGGTCGTGACGGGCATGGGAATCATCTCGCCCGTGGGCAGCGCGGTCGAGGAGGCGTGGAAGGCCATCCTCGCCGGTCAGAGTGGCATCGGACCGATTACGCGGTTCGATGTCTCGAACTTCCCCGTCCGCTTCGGCGGGCAGGTCAAGGGTTTCGAGCCGAGCCGCTACTTCAACACGAAGGAGCTGCGCCGCATGGACGAGTTCATGCACTACGGCGTGGCCGCCGGCATCCAGGCCGTCGAGGATTCCGGGATCGATTTCTCGAAGACGGACGCGACGCGCTGCGGCGCCGTTTGCGGCGCCGGGATCGGGGGCCTCGGCACGATCGAGAGCGAGTACTCCGAGTACGTGAAGACCGGCAACCCGCGCAAGATCTCGCCATTCTTCGTGCCGGCGACGATCATCAACATGATCTCCGGGCACCTGTCCATCAAGTACGGCCTGAGGGGGCCGAACCTCGGTGTGGTGACCGCCTGCACCACCTCGACTCACGCGATCGGCATCGGCATGCGCACCATCCAGTACGGCGATGCGGATGTGGTGGTCGCCGGCGGTGGCGAGATGGCGACGACGGTCTGCGGTCTCGGCAGCTTCGCGCAGGCGAAGGCGCTGTCGACCCGCAACGAGGCCCCGGCCGAGGCCAGCCGCCCCTGGGACCTCGACCGCGACGGCTTCGTGTTGAGCGATGGCGGCGGCGCGCTCATCCTGGAGGAGCTGGAGCACGCGCGCCGGCGCGGCGCGCGCATCTACGCGGAGCTCGTCGGCTTCGGCATGAGCGGCGATGCCTATCACATCACGCTGCCTCCGGAGGACGGCGAGGGCGCCCGCCTCTCGATGGCGAACGCTCTGAAGGATGCCTCAGTGAACGTATCCGACGTGCAATACGTCAATGCGCACGCGACCTCGACGGCAGCGGGCGACAAGGCCGAGACCCTCGCCATGAAGCGCGCATTCGGTGATCACGCGCGCCGGCTCGCCGTGAGCTCCACCAAGTCCATGACCGGCCACCTGCTCGGCGCCGCGGGTGTGGTCGAAGCCATATTCTCGATTCTCGCCATCCGCGATCAGGTGGCGCCGCCCACCATCAACTACCACACCCCGGATCCGGACTGCGATCTCGATTACGTGCCGAACACGGCGCGGCCGATGAAGATCGATGTCGCCCTGTCGAATTCCTTCGGCTTCGGCGGCACCAACGGCTCGGTCGTCTTCAGACGTTACACCGGTTGACCGCACGCCGGTGCATCGTACGGGCCGCACGAATTGATCCTCCGCGAGCTCGACGTTCCCTCCGGCGTACTGAGGCAGCTCGCGGCGAGCGATCCGGAGCGCTATCCCGTTCTGCTCGACAGCGCGGCGGAGGGACCGCTCAGCCGCACGAGCATGCTCCTGGCGGCTCCGACGGGGGCGCTCTGGCTCGATGCGCAGGGAGCACTGCAGGCGGAAGGGGTGGTGCCGCCGGAGGCCGTGGGCGCGGGGGGCGGCGGTTTTCTCGCGGCGCTGGAGCGCTGGGTCGTGAGAGAGATGAAGGAGGACGGCCGCGATGCGGCCGGTCTGCCGTTCCCGGGCGGATGGGCCGTCTTTCTCGGCTACGAGATCGCGGCCGAGATCGAGCCGCGGCTCGTCCTGCCCCGCCCATCGGGAGCGTACGCATGGCAGGCGCTCGCGCTGCGCGTGTCCTGCGCGCTCGTGCATGACAACCTCTCGGGAAAGATCCTCGCGATCGCGGAAGAGAGCGCCGCGCAGGCGCTCGATGCGGTCGCCCGCGATGCACTGCGGCTGGCGCGCGCGGGCTCCGGTCCCGTGGGCGCGCGCGAGCCTCTGGCGGTGGCCGGTATTGCGGAGGAGGAACCGGCCGCCTATCTCGAGCGGGTGAGGCGCGGCAAGGAGTACATCCGCGCCGGCGACATCTATCAGACCAACCTCTCGCGGGCCTGGCGGGTGGAGCTGCGCGGCGACGCGGACGTCGGCGTCGTCTACGAGCGCCTGCGCACCGTCAATCCGGCTCCGTTCGCGGCTCTGGCACAGTGGCGCGGCGGCGCCGTGCTCAGCTCCTCGCCGGAGAGGCTGGCGCGCATCGCGGGCCGGCGCATCGACACCCGCCCGATCGCGGGCACCCGGCCCCGCAGCCGGCAACCCGGTGCGGACGCGAGCGAGATCGCGGCGCTCGTGGCCCATCCCAAGGAGCGGGCGGAGCACATCATGCTCATCGACCTGGAGCGCAATGACCTCGGGCGCGTCTGCGAGGCGGGAACGGTGCGCGTCGAGGAGTTGATGACCATCGAGTCCTACGCGCACGTGCACCACATCGTTTCCAACGTGACCGGGACGCTGCGCCAGGATGTAACACCGGTCGCCGCGCTGCGCGCCGTGTTTCCCGGCGGAACGATCACGGGCTGCCCGAAGTATCGCTGCATGGAGATCATCGCGGAGCTGGAGGGCGAGGGGCGGGGCGCCTATACCGGCTCCCTCGGAATCATCGGGCTCGACGGCAGCATGGATTTCAACATTCTCATCCGCACGCTGACGCTCGCCGGCCGCGCGGTCGAGTTTCGCGCGGGCGCCGGGATCGTGGCGGACTCCGATCCGGAGCGGGAGCTCGAGGAGACTCGCGCCAAGGCCCGTGGGCTCCTCGCAGCGTTCGGCGAGGTGCCGCGCGCGGGAGCCGCGGCGTGAGCGCTTCAGCGGCGGAGCGCTCCGAGGGCATCTCGGCGCTGATCGACGGCGCCGCGGACGGCGCGCTTTCGGCGCTCGACCGGGGCCTTCATTTCGGTGACGGCGTCTTCGAGACGATCGCCTGCCTGCGAGCGCGGCCCCGATTCCTGTCGCTGCACCTCGAGCGCCTGGCGCACGGCTGCCGCACGCTCGGCTTTGCGCCGCCCGCGCCGGCGCTGCTGCGGGAGGAGATCGGGCGGCTGGCGGCAGGCCTCGAGCGCTCGATCGTGAAGCTGATCGTCACCCGGGGCCCGGCCCTCGTGCGCGGCTACGCGGTCAGCGGCCGCGAGCAGGCAACACGGGTGGCGATTCGCTATCCTTGGCCGGTGGAAGACCCCGTCCTGCAGCAGCAGGGGGTGAGCGTGCGCATGGCGGCGATGCGCCTCGCCGAGAGCCCCGCGCTGGCCGGCCTCAAGCACTGCAATCGCCTGGAGCAGATTCTCGCGCGCAACGAGCCCGAAGCCGCCCAGGCTGCCGAGTCCCTGATGCTCAGCCGATCCGGAAAGCTGGTGTGCGGCACCATGACCAACGTGTTCCTCGTCGACGGCATGCCCCAGGCGCCGCGCCTGCGTACGCCCGCCATCGACCTCTGCGGAGTGGCCGGTGTCATGCGGCGCGTGGTGCTGCGTGAGGCGGCCCGAGCCGGCATCACCACGGTTGAATGCGCGCTCGGGCCGGAGGATCTCGCCGCAGCGACCGAGATTTTTCTCACCAACGCCCGCGTGGGCATCTGGCCGGTCGGCCGGCTCGCAGAGAAGGCGCTGACTCCGGGTCCCGTGACGCGGCGCTTGCAGAGCCTGCTGCGGCCGCTGCTCGAGGAGCCGGCCGATGCCTGAGAAGGCCTCGGGCCGCGCCCGGGCGGCGATTCTGGTGCTGCTGGCGCTCATCGTCCTGGCGGCGGCGGCGGGCTACGTGTTGCTGGCGGAGGAATTCCGCTCCCCGGGCCCGGCGGCGGCGGCCGTCCAACTCAAGGTGGCCCCGGGAGAGAGCACCCGGGCCGTGCTCGCGCGCCTCGCGGGACTCGGCGCCCTGGCGCACCCGCGGGCGCTCGAGCTCTATCTGCGCCTGCATCATCGCATTCCGCGCATCGAGATCGGCACCTACGAGGTGCCGGCGCATGCCAGCCCCGCTGACATCGTCCGCATGTTCGAGGAGGGCAGGGTGATGCTGGATCAGATCACCGTGGTCGAAGGGGCGACCTTCGGTGATTTCCGCCGCGAGCTCGACGCATCGGCGGAGGTCGCGCACACCCTGCGCGGCAAGAGCGATGCCGAGGTCATGAGCGCGCTCGGCCATCCCGGCGAGAGCCCGGAGGGCCGCTTCTTCCCGGATACCTACCGCTTCGCGCCGGGCACGAGCGACCTGACCGTTCTTTCGATGGCCTACGACCGCATGGCGGCGGTCCTGCAGAAGGTGTGGCAGCAAAGGAGCGCGGATCTGCCTTTCGATACGCCCTATCAGGCGCTGATCCTCGCCTCGATCATCGAGAAGGAGACGGGTGTCGCCGATGAGCGCGCGCGCATCGCGGGGGTCTTCGTCAATCGTCTTCGCCGCGGCATGCGTCTGCAGTCGGACCCGACGGTGATCTATGGGCTCGGCAGCCGGTATGACGGTACGATCCATACGCGTGATCTGACCACCGATACTCCATACAACTCCTACACGCGCTCGGGCCTGCCGCCGACCCCCATCTCACTGCCCGGCCTCGAGTCGCTGCTCGCGGCGGTGCAGCCGGACCATACGGACGATCTCTACTTCGTGGCGACCGGCCAGGGCGGCCATCATTTTTCCAGGACACTCGCGCAGCACGACGCGGAGCTGCGGGTATATCTCAGGCGCCTGCGCGAGGAGCAGCAGGCCGCGGTACGCCGCCGGCCGGGAGGGCATCAGTGACGCGTCCCGCGACTCACGCACGCGGTCTCTTCATCACGCTCGAGGGCATCGAAGGCGCCGGCAAGTCCACGGTCGCGCGGCGTGTCACCGAGTGGCTGAGCCACCGCGGCATCAGCGCGACGCTCACGCGCGAGCCTGGCGGGACGGCGCTCGCGGAGCGGGTGCGGCAGATCGTGCTCGAGCGCGGCGAGGAGCGGCTGTCCGCCGTGACCGAGACGCTGCTCATGTTCGCCGCGCGCGGCATTCACCTCGAGAATCTCATTCGGCCGGCGCTGGCACGCGGTGAGTGGATCGTCTGCGACCGCTTCACCGATGCGACGCGCGCGTACCAGGGAGGCGGACGGGGCGTCGATGCGGCGTGGATCGAGTCGCTTGCGAGCCAGGTGCACGGGGGACTGCAGCCGGACTGCACGCTGCTGCTCGATCTGCCGGTGCCGATCGGGCTCGAGCGCGCCCGGAGCCGTCACGCGGGCGTGGCCGATCGCTTCGAGGCCGAGACCCAGGCATTTTTCGAGCGGGTGCGCGCGGCGTACCTCGAGCTCGCGCGGCGCGAGCCGAAACGCATGCACGTCATCGATGCGTCGCAGCCGCTCGATGAGGTGGAGCGGCAGGTCGGGGCGGTGCTGGCGGGGCTGCCGGTCGTTTCCGGCGCATCTCCCGGGGGCCGGACGGCATGATCCCGGAATGGCTCGGCCCGCAGATCGCGAGCCTGCGCGGCGCCTACGCCGCCGGCAGGCTGCCGCACGCGCTTCTCATCCACGAGGCGCCGGGCGCCGGCGGGGAGTGGCTCGCGGGCTGGGCGGCGCGAATGGTACTCTGCTCCAACCCCGCGGAGGCGCCTTGCGGCCGGTGCGCGTCCTGTCAGCGGACGGCCCAGGAGCAGCATCCGGACCTCACCGTGGTCCGCCCGATCGAGGCTTCGACTCAGATCCGCATCGAGCAGGTGCGGGATCTCGCGGCCGAGCTTGCGCTCACGGCTCACCAGGGCGGCTACAAGGTCGGGATACTGTCCCCGGCCGACAGCATGAATCGCTTTGCCGCCAATGCCTTGCTGAAGACACTTGAGGAGCCTCCTCAGGGTACGCTGCTCATCCTGGTGGCCAGCCAGCCGTCGCGCCTGCCGGCCACGATCCTCAGCCGCTGCCAGCGCGTGCGGGTACGCGCGCCGGAGCCGGCGCAGGCCATCGCCTGGCTCGAGGCCACGCGGGGCCC
>DASZYK010000323.1:0-7216 GCA_035545455.1 Steroidobacteraceae bacterium | reverse complement strand
GAAAGCGCCGGATTGTACACTACGGCCGTGGCCGCATTTCCGCACGCAAGCTTTCTCGTGAGTGCCGCCGCTCCGGAGCAGTTTCCCGCCGACCGGGGCGCGGAGGTCGCCTTTGCCGGGCGCTCGAACGCCGGCAAATCGAGCGCCATCAACGCAATCGTCGGCCGTCAGGGGCTGGCGCGCACCAGCAAGACACCGGGCCGTACACGCCTCATCAACTTCTTCGAGCTCTCTGCGCTCGAGCGGATCGTCGACCTGCCGGGCTACGGCTATGCGAGCGCACCGGAGAGCGAGCGCCGCACCTGGCCGCGCCTCATCGAGTCGCTGCGCGGGCGCGAAGCGCTCAAGGGCCTGTTCGTGATCGTGGACGCGCGCCGCGGGATCGGCGAGGGTGACGAGGCGCTGCTCGAGTGGACATTGCCGCAGCAGCGCGTGCACGTGCTGTTATCGAAGGCGGACAAGTTGAGCCGGAGCGAGGGGCGGCAGGCGCTCGCCGCGGCCACGCGGCGATTGGGTGAGCGCGCGACGGTGCAGCTTTTCTCGGCGCACACGCGCTCGGGCCTGGAGGAGGCTCAGGGCGTGCTGAAGGCCTGGCTGCGCCCGCAATAAAAAACCCCGATGACCTCTGACGAGGCCACCGGGGCAGACTAACCCGGCACAGGTCTCGTGTGAACCGGGTTGACCCGCTCAGGGAGGGAAGCGGGGAGTGCCGTAGCACTCGATGGATTAGACGGGGGAGGGTGGGCGAAGTTCCGTGCCTCGCCCGGGGAAAAGGCGCCTTGCGCCGACTCCTCCGCGCGCTAAAGAAAGTTGAAGATCACGTCCAGGCTGACCACGTGAGCGCCGTCGGTATTCGATATGTTCAGGTGCTCGTACTCGAGGCGCCCGATCAGGCTGCCGAAATGCGCCTGGGCGCCGACGCCCCACGCGAGCTGGGTGCCATTGTCCGAGAGCCGGAAGAGGGACGGGCTCGCCGAGCTGCCGCTCAGCTGCCAGCGGTCAAGCCCCAGCTTGCCGTAGATATCGATGAGAGGCAGCGGGATCGGCAGGTAGCCGACCGCATAGGCGGCGAAGGCGCGGGCGTGGGCCTCGACGTTGCCGAGATTGTCGAAACTGCGCGATTCGCTCCCCAGGTGGTAGTAATCGACCTCGGCGCCGAGGAGACTCAGGCGTAGCCCCGCCAAGGCCTTGAACGAGGTGTTGTGGATATCGAAGCCCGAGCCGAAGAGATCATTCACGTTCGCCCGCATCAGGCCTGCGCCCGCGTAGAGGCCGGCGCCGAAGAGACCGGCGGCATGCGCCGAGCCGGCCGCGAGCGCCAGCAAAGGAATGAGCAGCAATCTTCGCATGGGTGCCTCCAATCCGTTGCATGAAAAATACAGAATACCTGGCCTGTAGCCGGCAGCAAGGTTTACGGTGTGGCGGAAAGCTCACACGCAGCGGGTCAGCCGCGCGGGAGCCCCAGCAATAAGCGCGCCCTCGCTCAGGCGAGCGCACGTTCCAGTGCCGAGACGTCGATCGGCTTTCTGAGGTATCGATCGAAGCCGGCAGCGAGCGCTGCGGCCTCATCACCCCGGTTTCCGGAGAGCGCGATGAGCACGCTCCCGCTCAGCTGCGGATGCGTCCGCAGGCGTCTGGCCACCTCGTATCCGCTCATCCTGGGCAGATCGAGATCCAGCAGGATCGCCTCCGGCCTCAGCCGCTCCGCGCAGGCGAGCGCGGAGAGAGCGGAATAGGCCACCTCCACCCGATGGCCCGTGGCCGTGAGGATCGCGGCCACGGTATCGGCCGCGTCGGGATTGGCATCGACGACCAGGACGCGCTTGATCCCGATTGCGGCAGCCGGCCGGTCGAGCTCGTCCGCGGCCGGCGCGGACTCGAGCCGCCAAAGGTGGATCGTGAATGTCGAGCCGTGACCCTCTCCGTCGCTGGACGCTTCCACGCTGCCGCCGTGCATTTCGACCAGCCGCTTGACGATCGCGAGCCCGATGCCGAGGCCGCCTCTGGAGTGCTCCAGAGTGTTCTCACTCTGGACGAAGGGATCGAACACATGAGGCAGAAGGGCGGGCGGAATGCCGACGCCGTTGTCGCGGACGGTGATCGAGATCCTGGCGCCCGTCTCCGCGATCCCGACACGGATCTGACCGCCCGGCTGAGTGTACTTGGCGGCGTTTTGCAGCATGTTCGCGATACACTGAACCAGCCGGGCGCCGTCACCCAGCACGAAGGCGGGCGCCTGGAGCCGCTCCACCGTCAGTTGGTGCCGCTTCTCCCGCATGAGCGGCTGCACCGTCTCCAGCGCCTGCTCGAGAGTCTCTCCGATGTCCACCGGCCGCTCCTGCAGGCCGAGGCGGCCCTGCTGGATGCGCGAGATATCGAGCAGATCGTCCACCAGACGCGTCAGTTGATCCGTCTGGCGCTTGATTATGGCGAGCGGCCGCTGCGCCGCCCGCTGCTCATGCAGCACATGGGCGAGCACCTCACCGGCGTTGCGGATCGGGGCGAGGGGATTGCGCAGCTCGTGGGCGAGCATGGCGAGGAAGTCGTTCTTCTCGCGATCCATCCGCTCGAGCGCCGACACCCTCACTCGCAGGGCCGCCTCGGCTGCGCGCCGGGCCTCTTCCGCGGCAACGCGCTCTATGAGCGACCCGACCTGCCGCGCGAGCGCATCCAGGAATCGCAGCACCCCGCCGGGCGGGTGATACTCGCGCCGCCAGTGGGTCGACAACATCCCGAGCGGTTCGCCGCGCCGGGAGAAGAGCGGCGTGGATTGCACGGCGCGGATGCCGCAGAGGCGCATGTGGCGCAGATCCTCCGTCCCCGCCAGGCGCTCATCGCGCTCGACGTCCGGGATGATGACGCGCTCGCCGCGGCTCAACGCCAGCCCACAGCAGCTGGGCGAGCGGGAATCGACCCACTCCCAGAATGCCGCCGCCTCCGGCACGAAGCCTCGCGCCGCGACCAGCCGCAAAAGGGGCTTTTCCGGAACGCGGGTCTGGATGCTTGCGCAGCCCGCATCGAGCAGCTCGACGGCGACATCGACGATGCCGTTGCAGAGTGTCTCGAGATCAGCCGCATCGACGAGCACGCCGATGGCGTCGAGCGCCGCCGCCGGATCAGGCGCCACCCCGTGTTCTGTCTCCCCGTCCACTGCGCTGGTTACCCTTGCCTGGTCAGCGACTGCGATCGAACAGTTGACTCAACGGGCCCTGTCGGCCTTTGTGACAACCAGTGTAGCACGCGAAGCGGCGCATCTCCGTCCGTCGCCAACGGACGACGGCGCCGGGACTGCCGTCGGTGATGTAGTGAGCAACGCCCGCTGAATCAGCCGGCGTCCGCCTGTGCCTCCGGAGCGGCCTGCGCGAAAGCCGGCAACGACTCGAGATGCGAGCAGATCGCCCGCAGAGTCGGGAAGGGCGCGACGTCGCACTTGAAGCGGCGGGCGTTGAACATCTGCGGCACCAGGCAGACGTCCGCCAGCGTCACCTCGGTGCCGAACATGTGGCGGCCGTCGCCGCTTTCGCGCCTGGCCTGCTCCTCCAGGCCGCGGAAGCCTTCCGCGATCCAGTGCCGGTACCAGGTGTCCACCGCCGCCTGATCATGGCCGAGCGGTGAGCGCAGGTAATTCAACACGCGCAGATTGTTGAGGGGATGCATGTCGCAGGCGATGGCGAGCGCCATCGAGCGCACGCGCGCACGGTCGAGGGCGGCGCGCGGCAGCAGCGGCGGCTGCGGGTGAGTCTCGTCCAGATACTCGATGATCGCGAGCGACTGGCCGATGACGGTGCCGCCGTCTTCGAGCGCCGGGATGAGTCCGTGCGGGTTCGCCGCCAGATATTCCGGCCGCCGGTGCGCCCCCGGGCGCAGGTCGACCGGCACGGCCTCGAACGCCACGCCTTTGAGGTTGAGGGCGATGCGGACGCGGAATGCCGCCGAGCTGCGGAAATAGGTGTAGAGCTTCATCCGCATATAGAATACCCCGATGAGCATCTGGCGCGCCGAAGTCACTCCCGAGCTGCTCGAGCGCTTCTCGCGCGGTACGTTCGCCGAGCGCATCGGCATCCGCATCACCGAGGTCGGCCCGGATTACCTGCGCGCGACACTGGCCGTAACGTCGGCCGTCCACCAACCCTACGGGGTTCTGCACGGCGGGGTATCCGTGGCTCTGGCCGAGACCGTCGGCAGCGTCGCGGCGAATCTGTGCATCGACATGGAGCGGCAGCAGTGCTTCGGGCAGGAGATCAACGCCAATCATCTGCGATCGGTGGCGTCCGGAGTGGTCACCGCCACCGCGCGTCCCTTCCACATGGGCAGCCGCAGTCATGTCTGGGGCATCGAGATCCGCGACGAGCAGGGCCGCCTGGTTTGCGTCTCGCGGCTGACCCTGGCGATCGTGCAGCGCCGGGAGCGGGCAGCATGAGCGCGCCGGGAGCCCGGGTGTGGATGGCGGCAATCGGAGCTCTGTTGGCCGGCGCCGGATGCGGCTTCAAGGGGCCGCTGTACCTTCCGGAGCGCAACGCGACCGTGGTCACCCACCCGGCGCCGCCGGCTCAGGGAGCCTCATCGCCGGGTCAGGCGCAGCCGCCGGCCGCGAAGGCGAAAGGCAAGTCCTCCGCGGCCTCTGCGCCGCAGCAGGCTCCATCCGCGCCGCCACCGTAACAGCGCATTTCCCGGCGATTCGCGCAATTTGGCGCGGGTGCGCCCCGCCGCCGCCGCCGCTCCATTAGACTTTCGCCTCCACGAGCGAGGCCAGGGTCCCATGGATGTCGCAGATGAAGCCGGCCGAATCCTGCGCGAGGTCTTCGGCTACCCGCAGTTTCGCGGCGAGCAGCGCGAGATCATCGCGCATCTGATCGGCGGCGCGGACGCGCTCGTCCTCATGCCCACCGGCGGGGGCAAATCGCTGTGCTACCAGATCCCGGCGCTGGCGCGCCCGGGCATGGGCGTGGTCGTCTCGCCGCTCATCGCGCTCATGCAGGATCAGGTGGCGGCGCTGCGGGAGGCCGGCGTGCGCGCCGCGGCGCTCAACTCCGCCATGAGCTGGCCGGAGGTGCTGGAGACGGAACGCCTGGCGCGCGCCGGGCGGCTCGATCTCCTCTATGTCGCGCCGGAGCGCCTGCTCACCGAGCGCTGCCTGTCCCTGCTCGACAGTTGTCCTCTGGCGCTGATCGCGATCGACGGGGCGCATTGCGTCTCGCAATGGGGTCACGACTTCCGCCCGGAATACCTGCAGCTGGCCGTGCTGGCGGAGCGCTATCGGGGTGTACCGCGCATCGCCCTCACGGCGACCGCCGACATCGCCACGCGCCGCGAAATGATCGAGCGGCTGCGCCTCGATGAGCCGAGAGTGTTCATCGCCAGCTTCGATCGTCCCAACATCCGCTACCGCATCGCGGAGAAGGACAATCCCCGCCGCCAGCTGCTGCGATTCATCCGCGAGGAGCATGCGGGCGAATCCGGCATCGTCTATTGCCTGGCCCGCGCCTCGGTGGAGGAGACCGCGGAATTTCTCGTCCGCCAGGGAATCGATGCGTTGCCCTACCACGCCGGTCTCGAGAGCGGCACGCGCGAGGACAACCAGAGCCGCTTCATCCGCGATGACGGCATCGTCATGGTGGCGACCATCGCCTTCGGAATGGGTATCGACAAGCCGGACGTACGCTTCGTCGCGCATCTGGATCTGCCGAAGAGCATCGAGGGCTACTACCAGGAGACCGGCCGCGCCGGCCGCGACGGTCTTCCCGCGGATGCCTGGATGGTCTACGGGCTGCAGGACGTGGTGCAGCAGCGGCGCATGATCGATCAGTCGGAGGCGAGCGCGGACTACAAGCGGGTCGCCACTGCGAAGCTGGATGCGCTCCTCGGTCTGTGCGAGACCTCGCAATGCCGGCGCGTGCGCCTGCTCGATTACTTCGGCGAGCCGGCGGCGCCCTGCGGCAATTGCGACAACTGCCTGGAGAAGCCGCAGGAGTGGGACGGGACGGTGGCGGCGCAGAAGCTCCTCTCCTGCATCGCGCGCTGCGAGTCGGCCACGGGATTCGGCTTCGGCGCCCAGCACGTCATCGACATCCTGCGCGGCAACCGCACCGCCAAAGTCGAGCAGTTCCGGCACGACCGTCTGAGCACCTTCGGCATCGGCTCGGATCTCGATGCCGCGCAGTGGCGCTCGGTGCTGCGCCAGCTCGTGATGCTTCGTCTCGTTCAGGTCGACACGGAGCGCTACAGCGTCCTGCGACTCACGGCGGCCTGTCGCGAAGTGCTGCGTGGCGAGCGCACGATAAGGCTGCGGCGCGCCGCTGACCGTGGCGGAGCCCGCCCTTCCGGGCGCGCCCCGGTCGATCGCACGCGGTTGACGCCCGCTCAGGCGGCGCGAGTGCTCTCGGAGGGCGGCGATCCGGCGGACGACGGCAGCCATCTGAGCCTCTTTCAGGCTCTGCGCGCCTGGCGGCTGCAGGTGGCGCGCGAGCACGGAGTGCCCGCCTACACGGTATTCCATGACGCCACGCTGGAGGAAATCGCCCGGCGCCGCCCGGGATCGTCCGCGGAGCTGCGCCTGGTGAGCGGAGTGGGCGCAGTCAAGCTCGAGCGCTATGGCGCGGCCGTCCTGGATGTGGTCCAGGCGGCGCAGGCGGGCGCCGGGCTCGCACCGGATCCCTGATCGGGCGGGCCGCGCCCCTGCGCGGAAGCATCCAGCTCTCGAGGGTCCGCGCCGGCAAGCCGATATACTGGGGCCATGCCCATCCCCGAGTCCCCCGACCTCGTCCTCGTCGACGCGTCCTCCTACCTTTATCGCGCGTTTCATGCCCTCCCGGCCCTGAGCAACTCCCGCGGCGAGCCGACCGGCGCCGTGTTCGGCGTGCTGAACATGCTCGCCAAGTTCCTCAAGGAATGCAGGCCCAAGCGCATCGTCCTGGTGTTCGACGCTCCCGGCAGGACTTTCCGCGACGACCTCTTCGCCGAGTACAAGGCGCACCGCACGCCGATGTCGGATGATCTGCGCTCGCAGATCGAGCCGCTGCTCACCATCCTGCGCGCCCAGGGATTGCCGCTGCTGCGCATCGAGGGCGTCGAGGCCGACGATGTCATCGGCACGCTCGCCTGCCGGGCGGCGCGCGCCGGGCAGTCGGTGCTCATCTCGACCGGCGACAAGGACATGGCGCAGCTGGTGGACGGTTCCATCACGCTCGTCAACACGATGAGCAACACAGTGCTGGAT